>JAGVPN010000489.1 GCA_020052215.1 Syntrophobacterales bacterium | reverse complement strand
TTGGCTCGCCGGGGGTGGCCGCGGGGCCGGTTTTTTTTATGGGCCCGGGGCGCAGCCTGGACGAGGTGCCTGACGGGGTGGTGCTGGTGGTTCCCCAGACCACGCCGGAGTTGGCCCCGGTGTTGCCCCGGATAGCCGCGCTGCTGGCCGGGATGGGTTCGGCCACCGGCCACCTGACCCTGGTGGCCAGGGAATATGGCGTACCGGCCCTGGTTGAGGTGCAGGGCGCGGCCGAACTGCCCCCAGGGGAGGTGGTGACTGTGGACGCCTTTCTCGGCAAGGTTTATCAAGGCCGGGTGGAGGACCTGCTGCGCTATCAGGGCCACCATCCCCGGCATTCCCCTGACTCGCCGATCCTGGCGCGGGTTCGGGCCGTGACCGATCTGGTAATCCCTTTGAACCTGGTGGACCGACGCAGCCAAGAGTTCCGCCCGGAGAATTGCTGCACCTATCACGATATCGCCCGTTTTGCCCAAGAAAAGGCCATGCAGCTTATGTTCGGCCTCATGGACGACGTCGCCCAGGGCCGGGTGCCGGCCCTGAAACTCCTGAAGCTCAAAACCGCGCTGCCGCTCAACCTTCACCTGGTGGACCTGGGGGATGGCCTGGCCAGCCACGAAACCCCGGTGCCTCCCGAAGATATCATCTCCCGGCCCATGCGGGCCTTGTGGCGGGGCATCAGCTATCCCAACATCACCTGGGCCGGTCCGGTGCCGGTGAATGTGGGCGGCTTCTTGCATGTGTTAGGGCAGTCGGCCATCAATCCCCCGGAGAAGTTCTGGGACAAGACCTATGCCATCGTGGCGGCCAACTACGTCAATTACGCCTGCCGCCTGGGTTATCACTTCCAAAGCGTGGACAGCTATATCGGGGACGTGCCCGGGAATAACTATATCAACTTCACCTTCAAGGGGGGGGCGGCGGACGATACCCGGCGCATCCGCCGCATCCGGCTGATTGCCGCGGTGCTGGATCGTTTGGGTTTCACCATGGAGATTTTCGGCGATGTGATCCGGGCCCGCTTCCGCCGGCGTCCGGAAGCGGAGATGGAGGAACGCCTGGATCTGGTGGGCCGTCTGATGGCTTATGTGCGGCAGATGGATATGCTCATGAAGGATGACAACATCAGTCAGGTCCTGGCGGAACGTTTTCTGGCCGGACATTATGACCGGCCGGGGGAAGAGAGTTAAGCCGGGAGGCCGGCAATTAATACCGTTTTCGGTTTTCAGTTTTCAGTTTTTGGTTAAAAGAAATATAAATAACCTATTAAATCGGTTTCACTTTTTCCCCTCTCCCCCAATGGGGGAGAGGGTCAGGGTGAGGGGGTAGTAATCTTCTCGGAGCAAAAAGATATGTAGCGGGCATTGCCCGCCAGGGGTGGGTGGTCCGTACCTGCGGAAGCACAGGCGAGACGCCTGTGCCACCGATTTAAAGGACTTTTCGAGGCAGTCATTCATGGGCCTTCGGCCCACCCGTAAAGCATGAAAAGTCAGGTAGACATGTAGGGCGGGCACTGCCCGCCGATTCCGCTGATTAATTGGTGCGTAGGACACACCCTACGCAAACTTTTTGATGCGGTTCACCAAAAACTAAAAACCAAAAACGAAAAACGGTATCTAACATGGACATTTTTCCGGCGTTGGTCTGCCCTGCCACCTGGGGCAAATTGATGGTCTGCACTGACGGTTCCGACGAGGGCCAGAACGCGGTGGCGATTGCCCTGGAACTGGCCCGGGCCTGCGGCAGCCAGGTAATCGCGGTCCAGGTGCTGCACGTTGTCCCGGAATTCCAGGCGGTGGCGCCGGATTTAAGGGCTATCCTGGGGAAAGGGGTGCAGGAGAATGTGGCGGTTATCAAGGCCGCAGCCGACAAACTGGGGGTGTCCCTCGAGACCGTGACCCCCCTGGGCCAGTTGCCGCATGCCGCCATTGTGGCGACCGCCGAGAAGATCGGCCCCGACCTGATCATCATGGGCCGGTGCGGGAAAACCGCCCTGGGCCGCATCTTGATGGGCAATGTCACCGCCCGGGTCATCGGCCACAGCCCGGTGAACGTTCTGGTGGTGCCCCGGGGCGGGGCCATCGGTTTCCAGCGCCTGCTCGTCGCCTCGGATGGCTCCCCTTACAGCGAGGCGGCCTGGAAACTCGCCCTGTCCATGGCCAAACAGGCGAAAAGCCGGTTGACCGGGGTGGCGGTGGCCCCGGAGGAAGGCGGTCTCAATGAAGCCAGAGCCATCATTCGCCGGATGCTCACCGCCGCCAGCCTGGCCAGGGTGCCCTTTAAGGGGGTTACCCCCCAGGGAGTCGCACCGGCTAACGGCATCGTCCAGCAGGCTATCAAAAATGAGGTGGACCTGATCATCGTCGGCAGTTATGGACGCACCGGCTTGAAGAAACTCCTCATGGGGAGCGTTACCGAACGGGTTATCGGCGCCTCCCCCTGTCCCATTCTGGTGGTCAAGCAGTCTGACTGAAAGTTGTAAGATCAAGTTCTCTTTCAAACGCGACCAATTATAGCTATAAAAGGAGAGATTCTTCGCTGTGCTCAGAATGACAAAAACAATCTTTTGATTGCTCATTTATATAAAAGTGATGTTTTCTCGCAAAGACGCGAAGACGCAAAGGACAAGATAACTAATTTTATTCATTCACCCTTGGCGATCTTGGCGACTTTGCGAGAGACATTTTCATGTTTCGTTGTGTCCGTAAGGAAATGATCATTGGTATAAAACCATCGGGCCCATAGAGGTGGCGCCACCTGGGACGAATCGGCCCCAACCCGCCGCTATGAGGCCAATGAGGGAGACCACCTATGTCTGCTGCCAGTCCTTCAGCCCCTTTCCCCAAAATCCTGGTGTGCACCGACGGCTCCCCTGAGAGTGAAGGAGCCATCACCGCCGCCCTTAACCTGGCCAAGACCACCGGCAGCACGGTCTTTCTCCTGGAAGTGCTCTTTTACCTGGCGGGATATGAGCTGCAGTCGCCGGATAGCCTGGCGCCGCCCATGGTCAATCTGGAATTGATGCAGGTCCAGGAGACCGCGGCCAGGGAGCGGTTGGAGACCCGGAAAGCTGAGGCCGCCAGGGAGGGCGTTACCCTTTCGCCCCGGATCCGCACCGCCGCCTCGGCCTATGACGGCATTATGGAAGAAGCCGGGGAAATCAAGCCCGACCTGATTATCATGGGCCGCCACGGCTATACCGGTCTGACCCGGTTGCTCATGGGCAGCGTCACCGCCCGGGTCATCGGCCACAGCCCCTGCCACGTCCTGGTGGCGCCCCAGGGAGTCGCCTTAAGTTTTGAGCGTCTCCTGATTGCCAGCGACGGCTCGCCCTTCAGCGAGGCCGCCTGGGACGAAGCTCTCTCCCTGGCCAAGACCATGGGCAGCGCCCTGATCGGGGTGGCGGTGGCCGCCGCGGACCGGGATATTCCTACGGCCACGGAGGTGGTCCGGGGCCTGGAGGCGGCGGCAAGCGAGCAGGGGATCGCCCTGGACACCATGATTCCCATGGGCCGGCCGGAGGTGGGCATCGTCAAGGCGGCGGAGTTCAAGCAGGCCAGTCTGATCATTGTGGGCAGCCACGGCCGCACCGGCCTGAAACGGCTCCTCATGGGCTCCGTGGCGGAGCGGGTCATCGGCCACGCCCAATGCCCGGTGCTGGTGGTGAAGAAGAAGTAAAGACGGTTTTCGGTTTTCAGTTTTCGGTTTTCGGTAGGGAATCGTGTGCGCATTGCGCACCAAATAGATGTATGGCGGGCACTGCCCGCCGTTTCATCTATCTTCAACTCTTTCGATTGAGTCAGGTTTTATCTTCCCTGAGCAAGGGCTGCTTTAATCCTCTCCGGCAGTTCCTTCGCCCGCCAGTCCGGGCCGATGGCCACCAGGGTGGCCGTGCCTTCGGCCAGGAGGTCCAGGCCGGTTTCCGGGTAAAACTCGAAGCGGAACAGCAGGGCCTTGGGCCGGAACTCTTCAATGCGGGTGTCGATCCGCAGCAGGTCCCCGTAGCGGCTGGGGCGCCGGAAGCGGCCCCAGGCCTCCACGATGGGCAGACCGAACCCCTCCGCAACATTTTTGAAGGTATCCTCGGGCGGCAGCCCACAGGCCCTTAAGAAATCCTCGATGGCCAGGTGGCAATAGCGGAAATAGCTGACAAAATAGACAATGCCGTAGGGGTCGGTGTCCCCGAAGCGCACCCGAACCTGGGTGTGGTGGACGCTGTTGGTAAGAGTTGCCGTCGGCTTAGTGGGCATGAGGTGTCCTCCGAGATGGGCAAGCGAACCCGCACCGCTATCTTATTACAAACCGACTCTATTGTGAAACTTTTCCTGGAGTGGCATCGGCCTCCGGCCGGTGGAAAACCGGGATTAGGAGATAATCAGTGACCCAGGAGGACTGGAAGATGGCAAGGGAGCGAGGAGAAAAGCGTAACTACAAGCCTCTGACAACCCGAAAGCCTTCGTGGCCATAGCGATAGCCTGGAGTTAAGCGGTAGCGATAAGCTGAGCGAACGTCCCCGGCTTCGCCGTCCCACGAACCGCCGCGCAACACCCGGTACTTTCCATCCCATGGCCCCTTGGGGTCCGTAACGGGCCCGGGTGGGTACTCACCAAACCAGTCCTGGCACCACTCATAGACGTTGCCGTGCATGTCATGAAGGCCCCAGGCATTGGGCTTGAGTCGGCCCACGGGATGCGTGCTCTTCTGAGAGTTATCCGCATACCAGGCATATTGCCCCAGCTCAGCCTCCCCCTCGTCAAAGCAATAGCTCTGGGTGCTTCCGGCTCGGCAAGCATATTCCCATTGAGCCTCAGTGGGGAGGCGGTACTGATCGGTCTTCTCCATCCGGTTGAGTTTCTTTATGCACTCCTGGGCGTCGTCCCAGGATACATTTTCTACCGGGCAATCCTCACCGCATTCATGGAAAGATGAGGGATTTTCACCCATCAATCTTTTCCACTGTCCCTGGGTCACTGACGTAGTTTGCAGGTAAAAGGGCTGGCTGAGGGTGACTTGGTGCTGGGGTCGTTCGTCTTCGTCCCCGCCTTCGGCAATTTCACTCCCCATCAGGAAAGTTCCGGCCGGGATGAGCACGAAATGCATACCAAGGCTATTGGTAAGTTCCCTGGTTACTTGAAGCTCTGGCTCTGGCTGTCCTTCAGCGGATTTCGGTTCTGGAGGTTCTGGCTCATGGGTTGCTTGAATTATCGGCTGTAAGGGTTTTAGTCTGGCAGGCTGGCCGAGGGTTTTCCTGATATTCCTCACCAGATTTTGAAATGCAGCTGAGTTGGTGTCGCCATCCCAAACCGAGAGGTCGACAGTTTGCTTAGACCGAAATTCAAGGGGCGGCAACACTGCATCGATCAAGACCGGGGAAAGGGGCAACCTTTTGCGGATCCCCGCATCCGCTTCTTCCATCACCCATTTGCGCTTGATGGAATTCTCCGACCAGACGACCACGATAGAACAGGTGATCTCCAGCTCTTCTTCCAATACCTCTTGCCAGGTTCGCCCCCCGGGAATTTTCCGGTCCCAGAAGACAGACCAGCCCTGCTGGGTGAGGGCTGCCACCAGAGGTCTCACCCGCTCCTGGTCCTCAATGGCGTAACTCAGAAAGATGTCGCTCATCATTTACTCTTCGTTGCTGATCCGAAGGCCCTTTTCAGACTCTTTATCCCTGAACTTTCCGGCAACCTTCGGGCTCTATGACAACCTTATAAGTTTTTAGCGTCGCTGCCCTGATAAATAAAACTTATTCCAGCACGCTTTGCAAATCTAAAGTATATCCTTTCAGCGGATAAACCCTAAGCCGTCTTAAACAGCCATCTGGCCGCCAAAGAACGATAGTGATGCATTATGCAACAGGATCGATAAAGTCCCCCTCCCTGACCACTTCACAAATGAAATCTTGCAGATCAAGGTTTGAATGATAAAATACACAATCGAATATCAGCATCCACGGGGTTCGGAATGGATAGACAACAGACCTGCAAACGCTGCTCCATAGCTCGGGTAAACGCCCTGTGCGCTCTCTATGAAGAAGCTTTTGGGGAAAATAAATCCACGTCTCTCATCAACCTGAAAGCCTTGGTGCAACTAGCCCAAAGTCGAGGGTTTGCCGATGGCAAGCAAGTTCTCCAACCGGGTCTCAGAAAAAACCAGGCGAGAACTCTGCTCTGGAATATTTCCTCGGTTTTATTTAATGACGACCTGCTGCGCCTTGGAATCCCCTTAAATGGCCATGGAAGACCTTGACGCCCCCTCAAATGACCTAAATTCTTTTGAAGACCTGCCGGAGGGAGATGGAGTCCTGATCCTCTCACCTCAAAAGCGTATCCTTTCCGTCAATCTGCAAGCGGGAAGACTCCTCCGGGTTAAGCTGAACCGGGGGCAAAGCCTCCCGTTAGAGCTTTTAATCAGCGAGAAATATCTCTCTCAAGCTGAGCTGGCATTTCGGGAAGCCCTCCAGGCTGGTATCTCCAGCTCTAATCTCTTAGCTCAATTTGTCCCGACCTCGGACGACAGCATCTATTTAAACTTCTCGATGGACCCTTTGTATAGCCATGAGGATAAAATTATTGGCGTAATGCTGACCCTTCGGGATAATACCACCGCCCGGGCCTGGACCGCTTGGTCCGCGGATGGTTTGGGGATCGAGTTCGGTGCGCTATTCGAGAACCTGGCCGAAGCCGTCTTCACTATTAATAAGCGCTGGCGCATCACTGGATTCAACCGGCGTGCCGAAGAGGTCACTGGTTTTAACCGGCAGAAGGTCTTGGGCCGTTATTGCTGGGACATATTTAAGAGTGACCGCTGTCAAGTAAACTGTCCCCTGAAAGCGACCTTGGCAGATGGGGTAACCCGCACTGATCAGGACGTGCGCATGGTCAATTCGGGGGGCCGCCGCCTGAACGTTTTGGTCAACACTTCGATTATCAGGGACAAAAAGGATGCAGTGGTTGGCGCAGTTGAGGTTTTCCGGCCCCTTGCCCTGGTTGGCTGTCCCCCTGGAACTAGCGTCAAGGATACGCCGCCAGCACTGAAAATCATCGGCCAGAGCCCGGTCTTGGCCAAGCTCCTTCGCATGCTGCCTGAGATTGCCGCCTCTGAAGCCAATGTGGTGTTGGAAGGCGAATCAGGGACCGGCAAAGAATTGTTCGCCAAGACCATTCATCACCAGAGTCCCCGGGCCCAGGGTCCTTTTGTGGCGGTCAACTGCTCGGCCCTGGCTGAATCGCTGCTGGAATCAGAGCTCTTTGGCCACGTCAAGGCCGCTTTTACCGGAGCCATTGCCGGCAAGGTGGGCCGGTTTGAACTGGCCAAGGGAGGCACCCTGTTTTTGGATGAGATTGGGGAATTCAAACCGGAACTCCAGGTTAAGTTGCTGAGAGTATTGGAGGAGCGGGTTTTTGAACGGGTGGGAGGCACCAATTCGGTGCGCATGGATGCCCGGATCATCGTGGCGACCAGCCGCAACCTCAAAGAGGAAGTGCGCCAGGGTCGCTTCCGGGAGGACCTCTACTATCGCCTTCGCACCGTACCGTTGTATCTGCCGCTCTTGCGGGAACGTCTGGAAGATATTCCTCTGCTGGTTAACCAATTCATCAATATGTTAAACAAAAAGTATAAAAAAGAGGTGCGCGGCTTAGACCCCAAAGTCCTGACCCTCTTACAGCAGCATCACTGGCCGGGCAACGTCCGGGAACTGCAACGGGTCCTGGAATATGCCTTTGTCTTTGTCAAGGGGCACATCATCACCAAATCCCACCTGCCTGAGTTGGATGATGCTCCCCAAAGGTCCCAATCTATCCATCCAGCCATGCTCCCATCCCCATCTCAAGGGGAGGATGAACGGGAGGCCATCCGACAAGCTCTCCAGAAAGCCAGAGGGCGGCGACAAGTGGCGGCCCGCCTTTTGGGAATGAGCCGCAGTTCTCTGTGGCGCAAGATGAGGACGCACAATCTTTCCTGACGCCCAGCCTAGTGTCTCACGCCAAATTATCCTGAAACAAAAAAGAAACATTTCGTCAAATTAGCTAACTTCATAGAATTCATATTAAAAAATTATTCAATGTTTCATATTGTCTTAGGTATGAAACATTTATTTTTTTGCTCAATAGTCAAATCTTAAAAACATTCATAATTACAGTAGGTTATGTGATGGCACCAAACTTGCTTTAATTCTTCAGTAAATATTTCGAAAGGAGCGTGCGATGCCCAAAATAACCACCCCAGATATCGACACCGTCCTGGAAAAATATCCCGGCGAGCCTCATTACCTGATCAGTCTGATGCAAGATGTCCAAAGTCTCTACAATTATATCTCCCCGGAGCACTTGGACCTGATCTGCACCCATGTGGGCGTGCCTCGCACCCGGGCCTGGTCGGTGGCCACCTTTTATAAATCCTTCAGCCTGGTACCCCGGGGTGAACATGAAATCAAGGTCTGTCTGGGCACTGCCTGCCACCTCAAGGGCAGCCCGCGCATTGTCGAAAGCCTGGAAAGGGAGTTGCATGTGTGCCGGGGTCAAACCACGGGGGACCTGCGGTTCACCCTGGATACGGTCAACTGTGTAGGGGCCTGTGCTCTGGCCCCGGTCGTGGTGGTCGATGAAGAATATCAACCCAGGACCACCTATCGCAAGCTGAACAAGTTGTTAAAAGGTCTCGCCGAGGATTAAGGCTCGGCTTGAGAGGATAAGGCTATGGCACCAGCAAGTACTGCGCTCAAGGTAGAGGGCATCAGGTTAGGTTCTCAAGCTGACCTGGCAGGTTACAAAGAGCAAATCCTGTCGGCACGTGATCCCAACCGGCCAGTAATCATTGTGTGCCACGGCACAGGTTGTCTGGCCACCGGCAGCCCCAAAGTTGCGGATGCGCTTCGCAAAGCGATTGCCAAGGCCGGCCTTGATGTTCAGGTCGTTCCGGATATCAAGATCACCGGCTGCCACGGGTTCTGCTCCCGGGGACCCCTCGTGATCTTCCAGCCCTCAGGCATTTTCTATCAGCTGGTCAAACCCGCGGACGTCGAAGAAATCGTCCAAACCACGTTAATTGACGGCAAGCCGGTGGACCGATTGCTCTATGAGGAACCCAAAACCGGGGAGCACATAGTCCACGATTATGAGATTCCGTTTTACAAGCACCAACAGCGACTAGTTCTCAAGAACATCGGCAAGATCGACCCCACCGATATTAGCGACACCATAGCTGCAGGAGGCTACGAAGCCCTGGCCAAGGCCATGACCACCATGGCAGATGATGAGATCATTGAAGCAGTGGAGTCCTCCGGTCTGCGAGGCCGGGGCGGGGGCGGCTTTCCCACCGGGCGCAAGTGGCGGTCCGCAAAACGCGCCGCCCAGAAACACCCTGGAGAAATCTATGTGATTTGCAATGGGGACGAAGGCGACCCGGGGGCCTTCATGGACCGGACCATCATGGAGGGCGACCCGCATGCGGTGCTGGAAGGCATGATCATTGGGGCTTATGCCTTGGGCGCCACCCACGGCTATATCTATGTTCGCCAGGAGTATCCCGTAGCGATCAAACACCTTACCATTGCCCTTGAGCAAGCCCGAGAGCTTGGACTTTTGGGCCAAAACATCCTGGGCACTGGCTTTGATTTCGACATTCTAATCAATCGCGGCGCCGGTGCCTTTGTGTGCGGCGAGTCCACCGCCCTGTTTGCCTCCATCGAAGGAAAGCCCGGCGAACCTCGCCCCAAGTATATTCGGTCGGCGGAGCGGGGTCTGTGGAACCGCCCCACGGTTCTCAATAATGTCGAGACCTGGGCTAACGTT
>JAGVPN010000028.1 GCA_020052215.1 Syntrophobacterales bacterium | reverse complement strand
TCCTGTCAGAGGCGGGTCCAGAGGCTTTTGGGTTTTCAGGTCCCAGATAATAAAGCCCTCTCCATACGAGGCCAGGATTTGCCCAACCGAGCTGAACCCAACCCAAATAATGGCACCCTGGTGTCCTTTCAAGGGCGGGGCCAGAGGCGTTCGGGTATTGGGATCCCAGAGAATGATGGTTTTGTCCTTACTTGCCGACGCCAGGATTTTCCCATCCGGGCTAAAGGCAATGCTCATAACGGCATCCTGGTGTCCTTTCAGGGGCGGACCCAGGGGCTTGCGGGTATTGGGGTCCCAGAGAATGATGGTCTTATCCTCACTTGCCGACGCCAGAACTTTTCCATCTGGACTGAAAGCCAGGTCCACTACTGTTTCTTTATGTCCTTTCAGAGGCGGGTCCAGAGGCTTTTGGGCTTTCAGATCCCAGAGAATGATGTTCGCATCATCACGCGCCGCAGCGAGGATTTTTCCATCCGGGCTGAAGGCAACACCGGCATCCCGGTTTCCTTCCACCTTGCCAATGGCCTGGTAGCTAGTTGTATCCCAGAGGATGATGTCCCCATACCAACCTACCGAGGATAGGGTGTTGCCATCGGGGCTGAAGGAAACCCATTTCACGGCCCTCCTGTGTCCATGGAGCATGCTCTTGAGTCGCGGCTCTTTTCCGAGGGCAGTCAGCAGAGCACTGCGGGCTTCCAGGGTCTTTTCCAGCCTGCAGGCCTCCACACTCAACAGGAGGGCTAAGTCCAGCTGGCTTTCCGCAAGTATGTTTGCCTGGGCGGCAAGTTGGCGGGAGAGGGCGATGCGGCCCCGGCGTTCGGCCATCTGATACTGATAAAAAGCCGCCAGGGCCAGGACTACCGCCACCAGCAGGGCGAAGCTGACGGACCCCAGCAGGAGGCGCTGCCGCTTTGTGGAGGCTTGGCGGGAGGCCAGGAGAAACTGGTGCATCAGGTCCGTGGGCCGGGGTTCCTTGTCGCCGCCCGCGGCCAGCCAGGCCTCGGCCTCCTTCAGTTCGCGGCCCCGGAGGAGCAGGCTCCGGTCCTGCCCTTTGCCCTCCCAGTCCCGGGCCTGGGTGAGGAGCCGAGTATGCGCTCGGACGTGCTCCAGGTCGGTGGTCAGGGCAGTGAGGAAGGTCTGGAATGCGCCTCCAAAGTCGTCTTCCTCCCGGAAGTACAGCCAGTTCAGTTGGGGCAGGGGCTCCGGCACCTTGCCTTGGTCGGCCTCCCTCCGGAGGATAGGAATAAGCCGCTTGTGATGCTTGACCGCATGGGCCAGCTCTAGTTGGCAAACCTCGGAAAGGGTCGAGTCCGGGCTGATGACGAAGACAAAGGCGTCGGACTTCTCGATGGCGGAGTAGATCTCCTGGAGCCACTCGGCAGTGGGGGGAATGTCCTTAGTGTCCAGCCAGGTCTTCCGCTGGTGCTCGGTCAGGGTCTCCTGCAACTGGTGAACAAAGTCCTTGTCCCTGCGGGAATACGAAATGAAGGCGTCTGCCATGTTGCCCTCCTGAAGCGCCAGGCCCTGAGTGAACCTGATTTTTATGCCAGCGCCGATGACTGCCTGTTATGTCAGCCGGGATAGGCCGATGGCCGCATTGCCCTCGAGGGAATCTTTGCGGCAGACGGGTTGATTGGGGATAAGAGCAGCGCTTACCAATGCTAAAAAAAATATTAGCCCCCATAGCGCTGGTTTTCAAACTTAATTTCTTCTCCAGCGTAACCCCCTGGTCACTTTTCTGAAAATTTCCAGCCCCCTGGACCCTTTTTCAGGATCATGGGAACATCGATACAGCTATAGTCTCGCTTGAGAATCTTCTTGGTGAAACTGATGGTGTCGTTATCCAGCCAGACCCCGCCCGCTGGACCCCACTTATTTTCGGCATCAAACTCCCATTCCTTAATCAAACGTCCTGGGTCAAACCGCCAGATTTGAATGGTGTTGCGGGGGAGGTACACCAGATCATACCTGATGGTTACCAGCTTGCTTTTATCTGGAGAGAGAATAGGCAGGTCCTGAAGGAAAGACTTTTCTCCGGTCTGGTCATTGACCATATAGTAGCCGGCGTCTTCATAGAGCAGAGCCTGAATAAGAAAATACCCCAGGCCTCTCAGATAATCCCGAAAGAAATAGTGCTGCGCCTCGCTATCATCCGGGTCTTTTTGGCGGTCCGTAAACACCACCACCTTACCAGTTTTTAGAGCAAGCTTGAGCTCGCCTTTCTGACGATTCACCTGGGGGTATTGGGGGAGCTGAAGGCGTTCGATGACCGGGGCACATTTGTAACTGCTTTGCATACCTAAACAATGTTTATTCAGCGGGGCCGTCTCTCGGGGATCATCCGGAGGGTAAACCCCAGGACTGGAGAGAGTGTCCTCCTTTTGAACTTTGGCAAGTAAACTCTCTGATTCAGGTTGCTTAACCTGGGAATGTGCCACGGATATACTAATTAAACTTACCAACAGGAAAGTGGTGATCGTCAATCTGGTCATTTTGGACTCCGCTTACCACTCACGGCTGCCCCGCAGGCTCGGCACCGTCCGTAAGGATCTTCCGCGGCTGGGCTCCGGGGGCCAGGTCCAGACGCCAGAGATCGGGCTTAAAGCCGATATTCCATCCATCAGGCGACCAGCCCTCATAGACGATGGCCTTGCCGCCATCCACAAAGGTGGGATTCCAACCCTCGGCGATCCCTCTCGCCTGCCGGGTCGCCATATTCACCAGGTAAATGTTGTCCCCCTGCTTCTCGATGGCATCTTCACTCCCAGAAGTGGGGGGGGAATAGCAAAGAATCTCTTTCCCGTCGGGGGAGAACTGCGGCCGCCAGTAAGGGTCGGAATTCTGTGGGTCTCGGGGAAACTTGAAGACGGTCTGCCCTTGCAGATTAATCACAGAGAAGCCCCCGGAAACATCGGTGCCGCTATGCTGGTAGGCGATCTTCCGCCCGTCGGGGGAAAAGGAGGGGTTGGCATAAACGTGACCGGCATTCATAGAGAGGTCGGGAATACTCACTATATGCCGCACACCTTTTTCTTTCAGGTCCATGAGGCTGACAGACATGGTGGCGTAAGACAAATCTTCGTATTTTTTATCCACGCGGTATTGAGACATGCCGACAAACAGGAGGCTCTTGCCGTCGGGTGCAAAGGATGGACTCCAGGCTGCCCAAATCCCCGTGGGGCGCAAGGGCTGCACCGCCCCGCCGCGGCTGGGCACCCAATAGAGTTGTTTATCGCGGCCTTTTTGACGGATAGAAAACGCTACCCACTGACCATCCGGCGATAAGGCGGGACGAAGACTGTTATATTTGCCAGGCTCAAACGAGGTCAACTGCCGCGCTTCCGTGCCGTCGGTGTTGGCGATCCAAACATTACCGCCCCGGACAAACACCAGTTTGCTGGTACCCGCAAACGCCGCCGGGCTCATCATGAACAGCGCCGCCGCCACCAACGTGCAGAGAGTGATTATCCATCGAGTCATGGTATGGTCACCTATGCCTTTTTCCTGAGATTATGCGGCAACCTGCGCCATCGCAGAAAAAATACGCAATTTGGAGCAGTCTTGTTGTCTTTACTATCGTCTTAGTTTGATTTTAATTTATTCAGCATTTCTTTTGCCTTAGCGAGTCCCTGTGCGGCGGCTTTTTCCCACCAGAACTTTGCCTGTGAGAAGTCTTGCTTCACGCCCTCGCCTCTGGCATACATGATCCCAAGATTAAACTGGGCCTCAGCGTCACCTTGTGCGGCGGCCTTTTCCCACCAGAACTTTGCCTGTGCGAAGTCTTGCTTTATACCTTCACCTCTGGCATACATGTTCCCAAGATTATACTGTGCCTTAACGTCGCCGTGTGCAGCGGCTTTTTCCCACCAGAACTTTGCCTGTGAGAAGTCTTGCTTTACACCCGTACCTCTGTAATACATGTTCCCAAGATTAAACGGTGCCTGAGCGAGTCCCTGTGCGGCGGCCTTTTCCCACCAGAACTTTGCCTGTGAGAAGTCTTGCTTTACACCAGTACCTCGGTCATACATGTTCCCAAGATTAAACTGGGCCTCAGCGTCACCTTGTGCAGCGGCCTTTTCCCACCAGAACACCGCCTTTGCGAAGTCTTGCTTTACACCCTCACCTTGGTCATACATGCACCCAAGATTATACTGTGCATCTACGTATCCCTGTGCGGCGGCCTTTTCCCACCAGAACTTTGCCTGTGAGAAGTCTTGCTTTACACCCGTACCTCGGTCATACATGCGCCCGAGCTTAAACTGTGCCTCAGCGTCGCCCCGAGTTGCTTTTTCTTTTATTTCAAGGAAATTTTGAGCAAAAGCAATGCTGGTAATGAAGACCAAGAATAAAACCAAACAGAAAGCAGGAAAGTTTTTTTTCATGTCGACCTCCTTTTTCAATAAGTTTTTTCAACCGAGATTATGCGGCAACCCTGACCACCCCAGTAAAAAATGGTTTTGGGGAACTCTTTACCCGAGTTTAGCCCTTCAAACGTTCCTCTTCTCGAAGCCAAAAATTTCTCATCGAGGCCATGATAGTGCAAATTTGGGCGAAAAGTCAATTTTCCCCGGATTTCGGGCATACCAATCCCTCGGCGACCAGATGTTAACTGGCTGGGAAGCCTATGAACCCCAGGCCAGCATCGCTCGACAATGATGAGCCCGAGGAAAAGCCGAGGCCACATGGACATACTACCGCCGGGCATGATAAGAAACCCTGGCGCTCACTTTGATTAATCGCTTGATCAGTCAGTCCAGCGGGGGTGAGGGTGCGCGTTGCTTGCCACTACCCGCTCTTCTGAAAATCTTTGCATATTATTTGGATATGGAAATCTCTAAAAATGAAAAAGCCCTGGGTCGAAAACCCCAGGGCTCCAAATGAACTTTTACTTGATTCAAACTCTCAAATCAAACCGGCAAGAATACATGGCGAAATTTTCGCCATTTTTGACTCAGATGTCGAAAGGCCTTCTGTCCAAGCCATTGAAATTATTAGGCATGTAGGTGCCAGTTTTTACAGGAAATAGCCCCGTTGGGACTACCAATCGCAGCCTTAACTTATTGATATTCCAATAACTTTTCTTCGTGTTTCGCGAAATATTTCGCGATTTTCCCCGCCTCTAGAGCGCCTTCCCATCCTCCCGGGTCAGATTCGGCATAAAGCGGTTATACTTCTCCAGGGTCACCACCGGGCTCTTGCACCCCAGCATCATGGCCACTCATACCGATTAGCGCTCAATGGACAATTTTTGTAGGGGGGGACCTATGCCCCCCCTGAGGGCGCACACCTAGGTGCGCCCCTACGTTTCGTCTGTAAATTTTTGACTGCAACTTCGTATTAGTGCATGTTCCGCATAACGCCATGACCGTTTTCGGCGGGGTGATTCCGCAATATGGGGGGCGGCACAGGCAAAGCCTCAGCGGGGCGGACCCCCGGGACCCGGGCTGGTCGCCGGGGCCTCCGGCGGATCAGCGAAGGGCGCGGCTTTCAGCGCCGGAGGGTGCACCAGGGGCACAAAACGCACCGGCAAGGAGGCTTCCTCCACCAGTTTCCCCTGCACTTTGCGGTACCGCACCAGGTTTTGGACCCCGCCGGGGGGTCCCAAGGGGATCACCAGGCGGCCTCCTTCTTTGAGCTGGGCGGTGAGGGCCGGGGGCACCCGGGGCGCGGCCGCGGTTACCAGGATGGCGTCAAAGGGGGCGGCCTCGGGCCAGCCTTGGTAGCCATCGCCGCTCCTGACCCGCACCCGGCCGTAGCCCAGGTCTTTCAGGCGCGCCGCGGCCTGCCGGGCCAGTTCCGGAAGGATTTCGATGCTCCAGACCTGGTCGGTAAGTTCCGCCAGCACGGCGGCCTGATACCCCGAACCCGTTCCCACCTCCAGGACCTTGTCACCCGGCGCCACTTCGGCCCACTGGGTCATCAGGGCTACAATATAAGGCTGGGAGATGGTCTGCCCTCCCCCGATGGGGAGGGGGTGGTCGCCATAGGCCTGGGAGGTCAAGGACTCGGGCACGAAGCAGTGCCGGGGCACCGTGCCCATGGCGACCAACACCCGGGGGTCGGTGATATCCCGGCGCTGTAGTTGCCGGGCCACCATGGCCTGCCGGGCGTCCTGGAAACTATCCGGGGCCCGGTCGGCGCCGGCGCCGACCCCGAGACCGGTTAACGCCATGACCCCGCCCAGAAGCGTCAGAAAGATAACCCGCATAATTCTTGCCGCTACTAGTTTATCCCGGAGCCGCATGACCTGCCTCCATGCCGCAGGGTTGGCAAATTTTCTTCCCCTTGGGCAAAATTACCGGCCTTGATCTATCCGCAGGCATCAGCCTGCGACGGCACAGGCTGGAAAGCCTGTGCCACCAATTATTCTTGGAGCAACTCGATAAAATTTCAGTCTCAAAGAAAATTTTGCCAGAGGCTCCTCTTTTAAAGCTCTAGCGTTTGCCATAAATTCCTTCCGCTTGGAGGTTCTTAAATCCCCCTAAATCCCCCTTTTTCAAAGGGGGACTTTAACAGCAATTCCTTGTAGTTCCCCCCCTTTTTTAAAGGGGGGTAGGGGGGATTATCAGGC
>JAGVPN010000074.1 GCA_020052215.1 Syntrophobacterales bacterium | reverse complement strand
TTGCCTTTCCGGGGGATCCTGCTCCTGGGAATCCCGGGGACCGGTAAGAGCCACTTTGCCAAGGCTCTGGGCAATCAGGTGGGCTGGCCCTGCCTCTCCCTGAACCTGGGTAAAGTCTTCGGTTCCCTGGTAGGCGAATCCGAGGCCAAGATGCGGGAAGCTCTCAAGGTGGTGGGCGCCATGGCGCCCTGCATCCTCTTCCTGGATGAAATCGAAAAGGGGCTGGCCGGAGTAGGCGGGTCCTCCACGGATGGCGGGACTACCCAAAGGGTGGGGGGCACTTTCTTAACCTGGCTGAACGACCACACCTCTGAGGTGTTCGTCATCGCCACCTGCAACGATTACAGCAAGCTCCCCCCGGAATACACCCGGATGGGACGCTGGGACGCCATCTTTTTTGTGGATAACCCGGGGCCCCGGGAGCGGGTGGATATTCTGAATATCTACGGCCGGCAGTTTATGGGCTCAAAATTGGATTTCCCCAAGGTGCCGGATTTGGACGCTTACAGCGGGGCGGAAATCCGGCAGGTGGCCATCGAGGCCGCTTACAACGGCGGGGATCTTTCGGCGGCAGCCCGGTTCGTCATCCCCATTTCCCGGTCACAGAAAGACCAGATGGACCGTCTCCGGGAATGGGCACGGGCCCGGACCATCCCGGCCAGCAAGCCGGTCCTGGAAGAGGTCAAGGGCAAGAGGAGGGTGCAGTTATGATGGCCGTGGAGATCAGCGAAGAAACTCGGCAAATCATCGAGGTTCCGGTCCCGATAAGCCTTCCGAAATGGGCCTGGCTCATAATCACCGCCAGGGCAAAGGCCCTGCATGAGGGTGATATCGACGCCTGTGTCCAGGAACTGCTTAACGTGGGCATCCAATCTGAAATCAAGATCATGGGCACTGTCGGCCCGGAGGGAGGAAACTGATGAGCCACTACTCAGAAGTGCAGGTTGAGTTTCGGGACAAGGCGGCCCTGGTGGCCGCCCTGGGGCGTTTGGGTTTTGGTCCGGATAAGTTAGAGGTCCACCAGGAAGCCAAGGCTCTTTACGGCTACCAGGGAGATAAGCGAGAGCAGCAGGGGCAGATCATCATCCGGCGGCAGCATGTGGGCATGGCAGCCAACGACATCGGTTTTCAGCAGTACTCGGATGGTTTATACCGGGCTCATATCTCCGACTTTGACCGGAAGGAAAACGGCTATAACGACTCCTGGCTGGGAAAGCTCAAGCAGTCCTACGGGGTAGAGAAAGCCAAAGCCGAAGCCAAGAAGAAGGGCTATCGAGTCACTGAAGAAAAACAAGGCGATGGCCGCATCCGGCTGGTCTGCAGGAGATAGGGCATGGCGACAGAAATTATCTTGGACTTTGCCCCTGACGGCGAGGTCAAAATGGAAGGCAAGGGATTCCAGGGCAAGGGTTGCGATGAGACCATGGGCCATTTCGAGAAGGCCCTGGGCGTGGTGTCGAACCGCCAGAACAAACCGGAATATTTTCAGGGGGTGCGGACCAATGCCAAACAAAAAGCCTGAAGAAATCGTCCTGGACTTTTCTCCGGACGGCAAGGCGGTCACCGATTGGTGGACCCCGGAAGCCGATCAAATTCTTTCGACCCTTGGCCCTCCGGCCCCGGGGTTCGAGGAACTGAATCATAATCCCTGGTGCGGTTAAGGAGGAGGTGGGCTCATGGCAAGAGTGGTCATCACGATGGACGGCGGCCTGATTCAACACATCATGGCCGATCAGGAGGGCATTAAGGTCATGGTCCTGGACTTTGACACTGAAGGCGGAGACGATGAGAGAATCAAGGAATTCGAGGGAAACCCGGTTTATGTCTTTCAAGGGGTGGACGACGTGGACCCAGAGCGGGTCGATGAAATCGAAACAGCCCTCTTTAAGTAAAACTCTTACACCTTGCAAAGTGTATCACTATGTGCTATATTTACAAAAAAATGAGGGTGTTCAAAAACAAATGGTTCGCCCGCTGGGCGCGCCTGGAAGACGTTCCGGATTCCGTCTTGCTGCAAGCGGCGACGGAGATTGTCGCGGGGCAGGTGGAGGCTGATCTTGGAGGCTGTTTGTTTAAAAAGCGGTTAGCGCGGGAAGGGAGCGGGAAGCGTGGCAGCTATCGTGTCCTTATAGGATACAAAAAGCCAAATGCGGAACGTATTGTCTTTCTTTATGCGTTCGCCAAAAATGCCAGGGCCAATATTTCAGATAAGGAAAAGGAAGCCCTAAGCTTGGTTGCCGAGGCTTTTGTTTCGGCAACGGATGCGCAAGTGGGCTTGCTTTTGAAGGCAGGCTCCATAGTGGAGGTACAGCACCATGAGTGAGATTTTGGATATTGCCCATGATATGGCAGGCGACCTGCTCACGGCCGGGGCCATGGATGAAATGACTATGCGCAAGGTTAATGCGCTCTGCTTACCGCCCAAACGGGCGTTTCGGCCCGAGGATATCCGGCGCATCCGCATGGCGAACCATGTCAGCCAGGCCGTGTTTGCGGCGATCCTTGGTATCGGCAAGACAACGGTTCAACAGTGGGAGAGAGGGCAAAAAAGACCAAGCGGCCCGGCGCAAAGGCTTCTCGATCTTATTGATCGTAA
>JAGVPN010000412.1 GCA_020052215.1 Syntrophobacterales bacterium | reverse complement strand
GTATCTCCCCCATTGGGGGAGAGGGGAAAAGCTGGAACCGATTTAATACCGAGTTGCAATCAAAAGGTAATTATTGGTAGCCGCAGGCTTTAGCCTGCGTCTGCACAGGCTGGAAAGCCTGTGCTACCATTTGGGTGCGAAGTGGTATAAGGCGCTTCGGTCGTTAAACCCGGCGACTTAACCTACTCCCTCTCCCCCCGCTTCGGGGGGAGAGGGTTGGGGGGGCAACAACCTCATGCAATTTCCTGACCGGACAGTGCTGATACCATTCCAAAGTGTCACAGCTTCTTTAATCGCTGCTGGCGCTGGCGCAGTCGCTTGGATAAGCGCCGGGCCGGGCCCTTCTTGTGGGTGCCCCGGGCTGTGGAGTTCGCCTCGGCGTCAGGGTCAGCCGCCCCTGCCGGATCGTGCAGATGAGACAACTCAAACTGACTGGCGTTGATCCAGGCTGCCTTGGCCTGCTCAGCGCACCCCTGGATCTCCCGATCGGAGGTGACCACCAGGGCGCGTTCCCGCTCCTGGTGCAGCAACCTCTTGATGACTTCGTCGGCCCGTTCCCCCCGGCGGGAATAAATGATCGAGATGCCCTGATGCCGGTCCCGGCTTTCTTTAAGATCGCCGTGCTGCCAGCCGTCAAACACCACGGTAATCTGGTGATGGGACCGGCGGCGATAATGGGCCAGCAGTTCCAGCAAGGCGTCCCGGCCGGCCTGCAGGTCCATGACATCCAGAAACTGCAACCGGGGTGACTGCCTAATTACGTTATAGCCGTCAACAATGAGGTGCATGGCAATATCGTGCCCCAATAATGCAGTAAAATACGTTTCATACAAGATTAATGTTGTAAATATGAAAATTCCTTGTTATAGTAGGCACCTGTTACGTTATACCATCGTAATGGGGGGGTGTAAAAAAAATGCGTAACTTATTTTATTTCATGTGCGCGGTGCTGCTTTTGGCGGGGGGCGCAGGGTGCGGCGGGGGCCTGGGGAAGCCCGAAACCGCCACCCTGGACGTGCCGCTGCCTGAGTATCAACAACAACAAACCCAACTGACGCCGGAACAACAATACGTCGCAAAAGTGTTAACCGAAAATGGTTACGATATTAATCGTGATAAGCCCACGGTCATCGTGATCCATAAAATCAGCCGTAAACTCACCTGTTATCGGGGTCTGACGCCCATTAAGACTTTTCCCGTGGTCCTGGGAAACGACCCGCTCAACGATAAGTTGTGCCAGGGTGATACCTGCACCCCGGAAGGGGTGTACCGGGTCCGGGCCAAGTACCCCCACCCCAAGTGGGACAGCTTTATCTGGCTGGATTATCCCAACACCCAGAACTGGCTGAAGTTCGGCCGGGCTAAAAAGGCCGGGGTTATTCCCCCGGAGGCGGACATCGGCGGTCAGGTCGGCATCCATGGGACTGAAGACCCTTACCGGAACATCACCGGGCAAAACTGGACCAAGGGCTGCATTTCCTTGCTCAATAAAGACCTGCAGGAGATCTATCCCCTGGTGAATAAGCAAACCCTGATCGTCATCACTAAACAATAGCATAATATGTCGCGGCCGGCTCTACTGGGATCGGCCGCCACAGGGCGCGCTTAAGGGGCAGACCAAGGTCTGCCCTTTTTAGTGTGCTCCCGCCTGTTGGCGCTGAAGAGTGCTGCTCCGGCGTTTTGCCCCACCCACAGCCTGTGATACCAAGTTGGCGTCAAACCAGTAATTATCCGAATTGTAGGAGCGGTGCCCTCACCGCCACATGGGATGCCATCATCAAGCAGAATTACCTTTATGACGGCAACTTGATTTTATATCCAGTTCTCTTTCAAACGCGACAAATTATAGAAATAACCTGTTATAATTTTTATGCTTTTTGACCGAAAACAGAAAACCGGAAACCGAAAACGGTATTAGAAGGGTATGGGAGGGGAGTTTGAGGGGAGGGCGGGGGACCCTTACGAAAAAACGAAAAAACGGAAAATGTTCCCCGGGCCTCCCCTCAATTTATTAAACTCTATCTTCCAGGTTTCACGACGCCCCGCACTCCGCCGGGCTGCCCCGGAGTTTTTCCAGGGCGTGGGGCAGGGCCGCGGCTACCGCGGCCAAATTCTCCCTGGCCCCCTTGGGGCTGCCGGGGAGGTTGATAATCAGGGTGCGGCCCCGGATCACCGCCACTCCGCGAGAGAGCATGGCGTGGGGGGTTATGGCCAGGCCCGCGGCCCGCATGGCCTCGGCTATCCCCGGCACCAGACGCTGGGCCACGGCCAACGTGGCCTCCGGGGTGGTGTCCCGGGGGCTCAGGCCGGTGCCCCCGGTGGTCAGGATCAGGTCCAGGCCGTCGGTATCGCTCCAGGCCGTCAGTTGGGCCGCAATGGCCTCCGGTTCGTCGGGCACGATCTCGTAGGCGGCTACCACAAAGTTGCGGGGGTCCAGCAGCCGGCCCAGTTCAGGCCCGGCGGTGTCGGCCCGCTCCCCGGCGTGCCCCCGGTCACTTACCGTCAGGATGCCCACCCGGAACATAAACCACCTCGATGGTATCGCCCGGCTTCACCAAGCCCTCTTTGAGCACCCGGGCAAAAATGCCTTCCCGGGGCATGACGCAGTCGCCCACCAGCTCCCGGATAGCGCAGCCCTTGTGGCAGGTCTTGCCGATCTGGGTGACTTCCAGCTCTACCTCGCCGCCCACCTGGAGCCGGGTCCCCACCGGCAGGTGCATGACCGACAGGCCGAGAACGGTGAGATTTTCGGCAAAATCCCCGGGTTTCACCTTGGCCCCGGCGGCCACCATCTTGTCGATGGACTCCCGGGCCAGGAGGCTCACCTGGCGGATGCCGCCTTCGGCGTGGGCGTCGCCGGCCAGGCCGTGCTCCACCACCAGGCGGGCCTGGTCCACGTTGTGCTTGACTACGCCCTTGCGGTCGGACACGGAGACCGCCACGATACGGCCGCTCTGGCCCGGGGCGGGAAGCGTTGGTGATTTCTTCTCTAAAGTCATCATGGTGTCACTGAGGGGCATCTTACCCCCGCCGAAACTTTACGGCCACAGGCGAAAGCACGCGGCTGCACAGGCTGGAACGCCTGTGCCACCAACCCCTGACCCCTGATCCCTGCTTTATTCCTTCTCCTGGGCGGCCCTGGCTTCGGCGACGATCTTTTCCGCCTGGTGGGGCGGGACCTCTTCGTAGTGGTCGAATTCCATCTCGTAGGTGCCCCGGCCCCCGGTCTTGGAGATCAAATCCGGGGCATAGAGCAGCACCTCGGTCATGGGCACGTGGGCGGTAACCACCTGCTGCCGGCCGTCGGCTTCCACTCCCAGGACCCGGCCCCGGCGCCCGTTGAGGTCGCCGATGATATCCCCCATGTTCTCTTCCGGCACCGTGACCACCATCTTCATAATGGGTTCCAGCAGAGTGGGGTTGGCCTGCTCGCAGCCCTTCTTGAAGCCCTTGGACCCGGCGATTTTAAAGGCCATGTCCGAGGAGTCCACGTCGTGGAAGGAGCCGTCATACAGGGACACCCGGAAATCCACCACCGGGAAGCCGGCCAGGACGCCGGTATTTTTGGCCTCGGCGATGCCTTTTTCCACCGAGGGGATGTACTGTTTGGGGATGGCGCCCCCCACGATCCTGTCGACAAACTCAAAGCCGCTGCCCTTGGGCAAGGGCTCCAGTTCCAGCCAGGTGTCGCCATATTGCCCCCGGCCGCCGGACTGGCGTTTATGTTTGCCCTGCACCTTGACGGTACCCTTGATGGTCTCACGGTACGGCACCTTGGGGGGCTTCAGGTTGACTTCCACCCCGAACTTGCGCTTCAGTTTTTCGGCGGTGGCCTCGATATGGACCGAGCCGACGCCGGACAGGAGGATTTCCTTGGTCTCGGCGTTCCTGGTCAGGCTCAGGGAGGGGTCTTCTTCGATGAGCTTGGAGAACGAAGAGAAGACCTTGTCCTCTTCCCCCTGTTTCTTGGGTTCCAGCGCGAAGGTAACCATGGGCCGGGAGGACGGGATGGCCGGCAGCAGGAGGGGCTTGCCCTCCGCGGTCAGGGTATCGCCGGTGACTGTTTCCTTGAGTTTGGCCACTGCGCCGAAGGCCCCGGGGCCCAGGCTGGGCACCGCCTTCTGGCCCTTGCCCTCCAGCAGAAAGAGCTGGCCGAAACGTTCCGGCACCGCCCGGGTGGCGTTGAGGACCGTGGAGTCCGCGGCCATGGCGCCGGAGTAAATGCGAAAGATGGACAGGCGGCCGGCGTAGGGGTCGGCCACAGTCTTGAAGACCTGGGCCGCCAGAGGGCCATCCGGGTCCGCCTCGAAAACCGCTTCTGCCCCCGTGGTGGGATTCTGCCCCTGGATTGGGCCCCGGTCCTCTGGGGCGGGGAGATAGAGGTTGATGGCGTCTAAGAGCAGCGGGTAGCCCAGATTGTCCCGGGTCGCCCCGCACAACACCGGCACGAAATTGCCCTTCAGGGTGCCGCCCCGGAGTCCCTGGTAGATCTCCTCCGGCGTGAGTTCCCCTTCCTCCAGGAATTTCTCGATCAAAGCGTCGTCGCTCTCGGCGGCAAAATTGAGCAGATCGCCGCGCAGGATCTCCACCTCATCCTTCAGGTCATCGGGGATGGGGCCCGCTTCCAGCTTGCCGCCCCCGGTGGGCGCCACGTAGGCCTTCTGGCTGATCAAATCCACTACCCCTTTGAAACCGGCTTCCCGGCCAATGGGGAGCATGATGGGCACGGCCTGGACCTCCAACACTTCCCGGACTTCCTTGAGCGCCTGGTGAAAATCGGCCCGCTCCCGGTCCATCTTATTGATAAAGACCAGGCGGGGCAAGTTGTGCTGGTTGGCCGCGCTCCAGACCTTTTCGGTGCCCACCTTGACGCCGTCCACTGCGTCCACCACCACCACGGCGCCGTCGGCCACATGGAGGGCGGCCCGGGTATCCGCCAGAAAGTTGTCATCCCCGGGGGTGTCGGCCAAATAGACCGTGTGCTTTTTCCACTGATAGTGGTGAAAGGCGCTGGAGATGGTGATCTT
>JAGVPN010000314.1 GCA_020052215.1 Syntrophobacterales bacterium | reverse complement strand
GCCGGCCCAGGGGGCGGAATTATTGGATCGGGTGAAGAACCAGGAGATCACCCAGATTATCCATCTGAAGGTGGGGCGCTCCAAGGTGCTGAAGACGCCGTTTGCCCTCACCCGCATCTCGGTGGCGAACCCGGACATCGCCGACCTGATTCTCATCAGCGAGCGGGAGATCTACATCAACGCTCAAGCCCCGGGGGTAACCAATATCAGCATGTGGGGCAAGTCCCGCTTCACCTCCGCCACCATCACGGTGGAGGCCGACCTGACCCTGTTGAAGGAGAAGCTCCACCAGATCCTGCCCAAGGAAAAGATCGGGGCGGAGGCCGCGGGGGACGCCATCGTCCTGTCCGGGGAGGTCTCGGGGCCGGTGGCCCAGAGCACCGCCCTGGCCCTGGCCCTGCCTTATGCCGGGGGTAAGAAGGAGAAGGTGGTGAACGTCATGCACGTGGGCGGGGTCCAGCAGGTGATGCTGGAGGTGCGGGTGGCGGAGATCAACCGCCAGGTAGCCGAAAACATCGGGATCAACTTCAACGCGGTGTCTCCCCATGGCAATTTTGGCGTCAGCCAGCTCAACAGCCTGGCCTCCTTCGACGGTTTGGTCCGGACTATCAACCCCAAGGCCGGCCCGCAGCAAGGATTTTCTGGATCCATGGGCACCGTCTACAATCAGGCGCTCAGTGCCGCGGTCACCGCCATGGGCGGCTGGACCGCGGCCGGGGCCATGTGGACCGCGTTTCTGGATCTCCTGAAGCAGCAGAACCTGGGCCGGGTGCTGGCGGAGCCCAACTTGGTGACCACCAGCGGCCAGCAGGCCTCCTTCCTGGCGGGGGGCGAGTTTCCCATCCCGGTGCCCCAGGCCTCCGGAGGGGGCACCACCATCACGGTGGAATACAAGCAGTTCGGGGTGCAGCTGAAGTTCACCCCCACGGTGCTGCACGACAGCAAGATCGCGGTGAAGGTGAATCCCGTGGTCAGCGAGTTGGACAATACCTTCGGGCAGTCTTTCGTGCTGCCGGGGGGCTATGTGGTGCCGGGCCTGCGCATGCGGGCGATGGACACCCAGGTGGAGGTCAACGACGGCCAGACCTTCGCCATCGCCGGGCTGCTGTCGGACACCACCCGGAATGTGGTCAACAAGTTTCCGGTGGTGGGGGACATCCCCATCCTCGGGGCGTTGTTCCGTTCCACCCAATACCAGAAGAACCTGACGGAACTGGTGGCCCTGGTGACCCCCCACCTGGTGAAGCCCATGCCGCCGGGGGCGGCCCGGCTGCCCACGGATAAGTGGATCGATCCCTCGGACATCGACCTGTACCTGCTGGGGCTGGACCAGGGTCGCCAGAAGACCGCGCCGAGGCCCGCACCCGCCGCAACGACGCCGCTGCCGCCGGGTTTCGGCCACCAGTCCCTGAAATAGGCGCCCGGCGCCGGAGAGAAAGCCATGCACAAAAAGAGACCGCCAACTACCCAAGCGCTGATGCACCTAACTCTGGGGGTGGCGCTGCTGGGGCTGGCCGGATGCTACCCGCCCAGCGCCCTGGAGATGGATTACGGCAATTCGGTGCGCAACAACACCGCCCAGCAGGTGGTGAACCCCCAGGCCGGCTTCAACCCGAAGCCCGCGGTGGGGCTGCCGCCCCAGGCCGCCGTCGGCGAGATGGAAAAATACGACAAGAGCTTTATCCCTGATAAAACCGAAAAGAAAGAGCTGAAAATTAAATTTGACTGAATCGCGCTCGACACAATATAGAGGGAGCGAAGCGTGTATCTTGACCAACTAACCATTTCAATACTCTTCGGAACCGGGCTCCAGAGTCCGGAAATCATGGCGGTGTTGGACAAGTTGCCCCACCTGAAGCTGTTGGGCCAAACCACTGATCCCCAGGGTTTTGTTGGCCAATATAAAGGGGTGTCTCCGGATGTAGTCCTGGTGGAAATGAATGGGGAGAGCCGGGTTCCCGAGTGGCTGGAGAACCTTCCCCAAGAGATGCCCCACACTCATGTCATGCTCTGTTCTTTTAGTCGGGAACCTGATTTTTTGATCCGGGCCATGCAAGTGGGGATTCGGGAATTCTTACCTCTTCCCCTGACCCAAGCTGATCTGGAGGGCGCTTTAAGCCGGGTGCGGATGGCCCGGAAGCAGTTGATGCCCGGGGATAACCGGCAGGGACGGATCATCGTGGTTACCGGCCACAAGGGGGGGGTGGGGAGCACCACGATCGCCGTCAACCTGGCCCAGGCTCTGATGGAATCATCTGCAGGACAAATGGCCCTGGTAGACTTGGGGCGGCCTTTCCCCGACGTGGGAACCTTTCTGGACCTAGAATCGAATTATTCCATCGTGGACCTGATCCAAAATATTGCCACCCTGGATAAATCTTTCCTCCAGAGAATCATGCAGCCTTACGGCGCCAGACTGTCTGTTTTGCACGGAGCGGCAGATTTCCGAGAGCAGGACAGTATTGAGCTGGAAAGCCTGGAACGGATCTTTGCCATTCTGCGCAATATGTATAGTTTTATCGTCATCGATCTCAGTCATTGGCTGGACGAACTCTTCCTCAAGGTGCTGACCGAGGCCGATATGGTGTTGATGCTGACCGGGCTTACCGTCCCGGACCTCAGGAATTTGAAAAAACTTTGGCCCTATACCGTAGAGTGGCACCAGGATAAGCGCAAGATTAAGCTCGTGGTGAACCGCTTTGATAACAGTAGTGGCTTGCAGTTACGGGACCTGGAAAGTCTCCTGCAACATACTGCCTTCGCAACGTTGCCTAACGACTATCAAGCCTTGATGCAATGCCTGAACCAAGGATCGCCCCTGATGGGCACTGCACCGCGTTCCAAGCTCTGGCGTGGCATCAAAGAACTGGCATCTAAGCTTGTGCAGGAAATCGGCGATGATGAGCACCAGGCTGACGCCATCGCCGCACCTAAAAAGAAGTTCTGGCTATTTTAAAAGGACCGTGTGAATGACCTGGCTGGAATATAATAAAAAAATCAACAAAAACTTGCAGGGGCGTAAACCTGTCATCAAGGAATCTCAGGCGCCGGCGGTGGTTCCGGTCCAGCAAGATGATGGGCGGGAAAACCGCCTCTATGAAGTCAAGAGACGGGTGCATCATTGCCTGCTGGAGCGTTTGGACCTCAGTCAGTTAGAGGAACTGAATGAGAAACTGAGGGCCAAAGAAATCCGGCAGGCCATCAGCATCCTGCTGGAAGAAGAGAAAGAACCCCTGAATATGACAGAAAGGGCGCGGCTGGCCCGGGAGATGGAATTCGAAATCCTGGGATTGGGCCCCCTGGAACCTCTGCTGATGGACCCCGCCATTTCAGACATCCTGGTCAACCGCTATAATCAAGTCTACATCGAACGGAAAGGCCGTCTGGAATTGACGGAAGTGCGTTTTCAGGACAACGAACACCTCTTGAAAATTATCAACAAGATAGTCAGCAATGTGGGCCGGCGGATAGACGAATCCGTTCCCATGGTTGATGCCCGGTTGCCCGATGGCTCCCGGGTCAACGCCATCATTTCCCCTTTGACCCTCGATGGCCCCATGCTTTCCATCCGCCGGTTTTCCGTCCAACGCCCCAG
>JAGVPN010000344.1 GCA_020052215.1 Syntrophobacterales bacterium | reverse complement strand
GATCCTGGGGGCGGTGGTCAACAAGGATCTGTCCCTGGATGCGCTGCTCACCCGGGACTACCCCCAGTTCCTGGAGCAGCGGGACCACCTGGCCAAAATGGCCGCGGCCTACCAGGACGAAAGGCGCCGCCACGCCTTGCTGGACTATGATGACCTGCTGCTGGAAGGCCGGCGTCTGCTGACCGAGCACGAGGACGTGCGCCGCCGCTTGTCAAACCGCTTCCGCTACCTGATGGTGGACGAATACCAGGACACCAACCGGCTCCAGGCCGAGCTGGTGCAGCTCCTGGCCTATTCCCATCAGAACGTCATGGCGGTGGGGGACGACTCCCAGTCCATCTATTCCTTCCGGGGGGCCAATTTCCGCAACATCATGGATTTTCCCAACCTGTTCCCCGGCACCCGGGTCATCAAGCTGGAGGAGAATTACCGCAGCACCCAGCCCATCCTGGACCTGGCCAACGCCATCATCGCCGGGGCCCGGGACAAATACACCAAGTGCCTGTTCACCCGCCGGGCCGACGGGGTGCGCCCCCGCCTCTTCCGGGCGGCGACGGAAAACGAGCAGTCCAAGCTGGTGGTGGCCCAGGTGCAGGCCCTCCAGGAGGAGGGCACCCCTTTGAGCCAGATGGCGGTGCTCATCCGGGCTGGCTACCACTCTTTCGACCTGGAAATCGAACTGGTGCGCGTTGGCATCCCCTTCATGAAGTTCGGGGGCTTCAAATTCATGGAGAGCGCCCACATCAAGGACCTCCTGGCGCACCTCCGGGTGGTGGCCAACCCCAAGGACACCATGAGCTGGAACCGGCTGCTCCTCCTGGTCCCGGGGGTGGGGCGGGCCACCTGCAACAAGTTCAACTCCCAGGTGCAGGGCAGCTTCGACCTCGATGCCGGCATCAAATGGCTGCGCCAGCAACCCCCAAAATTAGAGGACCTGGCGGGACTCATGGAAACCCTGAACGCCCCGGGGCAGACCCTGATGACCCGCATGAACCAGGCCCTGGCCTATTACGAACCCCTGGCCAAGGCCCGCTATGATGACTATCCCAAGCGGATGAAGGACCTGGAACACCTCCTGACCATCACCGCCCGCTATCAGGAGTTGCAGGCGTTCCTGAACGATCTTACCCTGGAGCCTCCCAGCAGCCTGGCGGACGTGGTTACGCCCACCGATGACTACCTGACCCTGTCCACGGTGCATTCCGCCAAGGGCCTGGAGTGGGACGCGGTGTTTGTCATCTGGGCCGCGGAAGGCCGCTTCCCGGGGTTTTACTCCCAGGAGCGGGACGATGACCTGGAGGAGGAGCGCCGCCTGATGTACGTGGCCGCGACCAGGGCCCGGAACTATCTGGCGGTGATTTTCCCCAGTATCGGGTATAGCCGGCAATTCGGGATGACCGTCAATTCGCCGTCCCGGTTCATCGCCGACCTCCCCCGTTCCCTTCTGGAACCCTGGCGGGCGGAAGTGGAGGAGTGGTGAGGGGGGTTAGCAGTGCGCAGATATGTAGGGCGCTGCCCGCCGATACCTCTGATTAATTGGTGCGTAAGACGCACCCTGCAAAATATCAGGTCAGGGTGCAGGGAAAAGTGGAGATAATTGTTTTCCACAACTGCTCATTGACCTGAAAAGTTTTTGGTGGCACCGGCATCTTGCCGGTGCGGGTGCACAGGTTGAAAACCTGTGCCACCAACGGGGGCGGGCACGGAGGCCCGCCCCACCAGATTTTTTATCATTTATGGGTGGGCCAAGGCTCCATGAGGAACTGCTCACTGAGGAAACCCCATGAAACAGTGGGAACCGGTCTATTTAGAGACCCACCGCCGGGGGTTGCTCCAGGCGAAGATCGACGCGGCTTATGAAATATTGAGCCAATGCACGCTCTGTCCCCGGAACTGCCTGGTGGACCGGCATCACGGCGAATTGGGGCGGTGCCGCACCGGCGATAAGCCCGTGGTGTCGTCCTATGCGCCCCATTTCGGCGAAGAAGACCCGCTGGTGGGCCGGCACGGGTCCGGCACCATCTTTTTTACCCACTGCAACCTGTACTGTCTCTTCTGCCAGAACTACGAGATCAGCCATGGGGGGCAAGGTGAAGAGGTCGGCGTCCAGGACCTGGCCGCCATGATGCTTATTCTCCAGAAGCGGGGTTGCCACAATATTAATTTCGTCACCCCCAGCCACCAGGTTTACCAGATCCTGGCGGCCCTGCCCGGGGCCATCGAGGGCGGCCTCAACATCCCCCTAGTTTACAACAGCGGGGGTTATGACGCCCTGGATACCCTGCGGCTCCTGGACGGGGTGGTGGATATTTACATGCCGGATTTCAAGTTTTGGGACCCGGCAGTGGCCAAGGATTTGTGTGAGGCGGAGGACTACCCCGAAATCGCCCGCCAGGCCGTCAAGGAGATGCACCGCCAGGTGGGCGATCTGGCGGTGGACGAGTCTGGGGTAGCCCGCCGCGGCTTATTGGTGCGGCACCTGGTGCTGCCCGGCGATTTAGCCGGCACCCGGGGAATCATGGAGTTTCTGGCCCGGGAGGTCTCGTCCCGCACCTATGTCAATGTCATGGGCCAGTACCGGCCCTGCGGCCGGGCCGGGGAGCATCCGACCCTGCGAAAATTCCTCACGGCCCTGGAACACGAACAGGCCCAGCAAATGACCCGGGAGGCGGGCCTCACCCGGTTGGACCGGCGGGAGAAGCTCTTCCGCTGGCTGTAGGCGCATGAGCATTGTAGGGGCGGACCTGCGTGTCCGCCCTGTGGGGGCACACATAGGTGCCCCCCTACAACTTGAAGGACTCAGATGGACCGAAACCTCTACGCCATCGGCGATATCCACGGGAGCCTGGAATCCCTGGAACGCCTCCTGGAACAGATCAACCCCGATCTCACCCGGGACCGGCTGTTGTTCGTGGGGGACTATATCGACCGGGGCCCCCAGTCCCGGCGGGTGGTGGATTATATCATCCGCCTGAAAAACCAGGCCCCGCCGGGGCAGATCATCTGCCTCAAGGGCAACCACGAGGCCATGCTGCTGGACTTCCTGGCGGGCGGCCCGGCGGAAATGTTCATCTTTAACGGCGGGATGGCCACCGTGGAAGACTACTGGGGTGATGCCTGGGTGGAGCGGCAAGGCCTGACGTTGCCGCCGGACCACGCCCAATTTTACCAGGACCTGCAGCTTTATTATGAAACCCCGGATTATATTTTCGTCCACGGCGGCCTCAAGCCCGGGGTGCCCCTGGCCGAGCAGGTGGAAGACGACTTGTTGTGGATCCGGGGGGAATTCATCACTTCCCAGGAGGATTTCGGCCGCCGGGTAATTTTTGGGCATACGCCTTTTAAGCAGCCGCTGCTCATGCCCAACAAGATCGGGATCGACACCGGCGCGGTATATGGGAATTACCTCACCGCCTTGAAGCTGCCCGAGGAAGAGTTCTTTTTTGACCGGCAGTTTTGACTGAAATCTTCGACCCCCGGCGGCAGTCCATCAGGCCATTATCCTTGACAGTCCGGCGAGTCTAAGATACTTATCATAGATTGAGCCAGACCCAGGGGCGGAGCATTTCCCTGTGGTTCTCCAGATTATAACCTCCCGGCATTTCAGGGAAAAAAGTTTAAGCCACGCCGGACTTACCCCCGGCGCTAAGGAGATAGGTGCATGTTGCGAGCGGTTCGCCTGAAGTTTCTCTTTCTATTTATCCTCACCGTCATCGCCATTATGTTTGTGCTCCCTTCCCTCACCGGGGGACTGCCCGACTGGTGGGAAAAGCATGTGAGCCGCGGCTTGAAGCTGGGATTGGACCTGAAAGGGGGCATGCACCTGATCCTCCAGGTGGACATGGATAGCGCGGTCAGCAATGCCTTGCACCGCGATGCCAACGACCTGAAGGAACTGGCGGAAAAGCGGGGTCTTAAAGATAGCCTCAAATTGGGGGAGGTGACCAAAGACGCTCTGCCCGTCACCCTGGCCAATAAAGAGGAACAGGCGGCTTTCCTGAAATTCCTCAAGGAAGACTTTCCCCACCTGGCGGCCGGGGAACCCCAACGCCAGGACGGGGGCCTGGTCTTCAATCTCAGGCTTACGCCGGAGGAAATCAACCAACTCCGGGAACGCACCCTGTCCCAGAGCCTGGAGGTCCTGCGCAACCGTATTGACCAGTTCGGGGTGACCGAGCCGGTCCTGGTGCGCCAGGGGGCCGACCAGATCGTGGTCCAGCTCCCGGGCATCCAGGACCCCCAGCGGGCCCTGGACCTCATCGGCCAGACCGCGCAGCTGGAATTCAAGCTGGTGGACGACCAGACCCAGGTAGATCTACCCGAATTGATGGAAGCCGCGCTCAAGAGCGGCAAACTTAAACCCGGTTATACCCGGGAGCAGCTCAACCAGGTTTTGTCCGACAAGATTCCCGCGGAGGACGAAATCTACATCGAAAAGAGCATCAACCGGGAGACCGGCCGGCTGGTGTCCAAGCCCTTGCTGCTCAAAAAGAAGGTCCTGCTCACCGGGGCCGCCATCAAAGACGCCACGGTGCGCATCGGCGACTATAATGAGCCTTATGTGTCCGTGGACTTCAACAGCCGGGGGGCCACGGAGTTCGGCAGGATCACCGGGGAGAACGTCAAGCGCCGCCTGGCCATTATTCTGGACGGGATCGTGCGCTCCGCTCCGGCCATCCAGGAGCGCATCGGCGGCGGCAAGGCCCAGATCACCGGCTCCTACACCCCGGCCGAGGCCCATGACCTGGCCATCGTGCTCCGGGCCGGGGCCCTGCCCGCCTCCGTCAAGATCGTCCAGAATATCACCGTGGGTCCCACCCTGGGGGCCGACTCCATCAAGAAAGGCCTGACCGCGGGCCTCATCGGTACCATCCTGGTCGTCGGCTTCATGATCTTCTACTACCGCTTCTCCGGGGTAGTGGCCAACTACGCCATGGTCCTCAACGTCATCCTGCTCCTGGGGGCCTTGTCCCTGCTGGGGGCCACCCTCACCCTGCCGGGCATCGCCGGTATCATCCTGTCCATCGGCATGGCGGTGGATTCCAACGTGCTGATCTACGAGCGCATGCGGGAAGAATTACATACCGGCAAGCCCCTGAAAGCCAGCATTGACGGGGGCTATGACAAGGCCTTCTGGACGATCATCGACGCCCACGTCACCACCCTGATCACCGCCTGCGCCCTCTTCCTGTTCGGCACCGGGCCTATCAAGGGCTTTGCGGTCACCCTGAGCCTGGGCGTGATTCTCAACCTCTTTACCGCCCTGTTCGGCACCCGGGTGGTCTATGACTGGCTGCTGATCAAGCGCTGGCTGAAAAAGCTCAGCTTCTTCGAATTCTTCCAACAGCCCAACATCGATTTCATCGGCTGGCGGCGTTACGCTTTTGCCATCTCCGGGGCCTTGTCGATCTTGGGCCTGGTGGCCTTCGTGCATCTCTCCCTGGGCCATGGCAACCTGGGGGTGGAGTTCAGCGGCGGCGCCCTGGTGGAGATGACCGCGGCCAAGCCCTTCACCGTCAACGAAGTGCGCAGCATCCTGGATAAGGAAGGCTGGGGCCACGCCGAGATCCAGCAGATCGAAGGCGGCAAGGAGCTCATGGTCAAGCTCAAGAAGTCCGAGGATTCCGTAGGCCAGATGTCCCAACATCTGGTGGAAATTCTCAATAAAGCCCTGCCGGATAATAATTTCAAGGTGATCGGCAAATCCGAGATCGGGGCTTCCATCAGCCAGGACTTGCGCAATAAAGCCATAGTGGCCATTGTCATCTCTATGCTGGGGATCATCATCTATATCGCCTGGCGCTTCGAATTCATCTTCGGCATCGGGGCCACCGTGGCCACCTTCCACGACGTCCTGGCCGTCCTGGGGGTCTTCTGGCTGTTCGACCTGGAAATCACCCTGCTGGTGGTCACCGCCCTCCTCACCCTGGCGGGCTACTCGCTGACCGACACTGTGGTGGTCTTCGACCGCATCCGGGAAAATCTGGCCCGGAAACGGGGCAAACTGGGAGAGATCATCAACCTCAGCGTCAACGAAGTGCTCTCCCGCACCATCATCACCAGCACCACGGTATTCCTGGTGGTGGTGGCCCTGTTCTTCTTCGGCGGCGTGGTCCTGAGGGATTTCGCCCTGGCCATGATCTTAGGGGTCCTGGTGGGCACCTACTCCTCCATCTTTGTGGCCAGCCCCATCGTCTTTGCCTGGCGGAAAGAGGCAAAGCGGGTGGTGGTGAAGCGGGAAAAGGTGGTGGAACTGGCGGCCCAGAAACAGAAGCGGGAGGAAAAAAGGGCGGCCCCCAAAAAGAAGAAGAGCGGGAAGAAATAGGGGGAGAGTGAGCAGTGAGCAGTGAGGGACCAAGGTCAGAAGGGAGGGGTCAGGATCATTTGGTTTTTGTCATTAGGACATAAAAAATGAAAAAACGGTCCGAGACATTTGGATTGACCCTATCAAATATCCCACACATAAATCTAAGAAACGAGTTTGCGAGGTATTATAATGCCCTAAAGGACGATGACTTCATTGCTCAATTTGAAGGGGCAGGTAGACTTATTAGGACTCCTTATATGATATGGTCTGGCATGCCTGATGATTTAATAACAATTATTCTTCAGAGAGCTATTTTGGGGGTTGAATCTTATTTACGTACCTCTGTTTTTATAGAAGTGTACGAAAGAGGTCTTTTCGAGAATCAGAACATTAATTTAATAAAGAATCCTTTTGGTCTTCGCGGTAAAGGCACTGTGGATAACTTTTATCATAGATTGCCAAGCTTAATTGATAAGAAATATAGTCTAAAATTATATAATAATGAATTATTTCTCAAGACAGTTATATTTTATAAAGAAGTTCGCAATCCCATTTTTCATGGTCATAACTTGTCGCAAAGAGATATAAGAGGTTTAAAGAGCGTATTCGATTATTTAGCCGAAATTTATGCCTGGATAGATAGCTGGCATGATTTTTCTAAAATTTTTAATAAGGCTGCAATAAGAAGGGACAAATGGTCAGAGGCCAGAACTGAGAGCTAAGGCAACCGCCCTCGCCTGTCCCCGAACAGTCGAGCGCGGTTGCTACACAATGTGGTTTCAGGAATGCAATGTAGTGGTGCCCAAGCAGAGCTTGGGCGGAAAACGTTGCGTTCCCAAGCGGAGCTTGGGAACGAGGAAAATCCTACCAGTGATCAAATACTGTGGCGACGACATGGATACCACCCAAAACCCAAAACCAAAAACCAAAAACCCGGCACCCAAGCCCAAGGCTTTGGTGCTCTACGGCTACGGGCTGAACTGCGACTACGAGACCGCTTTCGCCCTGGAGAGGGCCGGGGCTGAGGCGGTGCGGGTGCACACCACCGATCTGCTGGCGAATCCGGGCCTCCTCTGGGATTACCACCTCCTGGCCGTGCCCGGGGGGTTTTCCTGGGGGGATGACCATGGCGCCGGGGTTATCCTGGCGTTGCGCCTGAGATTGGCCCTGGGCTCGGCCCTGCAAGAATTCATCGACGCCGGCCGCCTGGTCATCGGCATTTGTAACGGCTTCCAGGTCCTGGTCAACCTGGGGCTGCTGCCGGGCCTGCCCGGGCGGGCCGACGCCCGCCTGGCGGCGCTCATTCCCAATGACTGTGGGAATTTCCGGGACGCCTGGGTCCACCTCAAGGCCGTTGACTCCAAGTGCGTGTTCACCCAGGGGCTGGACCTGCTCAGGCTGCCCATCCGGCACGGGGAGGGGAAATTCTACGCCGACGGCCCCATCCTGGCGGAGTTGGCCGACCGGGGCCAGATCGCTCTAAAATACGCCACGCCCTCGGGAAACCCGGCCATGGGCCGGTTTCCCCATAACCCCAACGGCTCGCTCCTGGACATCGCCGGGGTCACGGACGCCACCGGCCGGGTCCTGGGCCTCATGCCCCACCCCGAAGCCCATATTTCCTCGTTCCAGCACCCAACCTGGACCAGGGACAAAGAAGACTGGCGCCGCCGGGGCGAGCCCTACCCGGAACAGGTGGGCGCCGGCCTGGCCATCTTCAAGAACGCCATACGCTACCTCCAGAACCAGATTTAATACCGAGTTGCGTTCAAAAGGCTATTTTTTCTAGCCGCAAGGCTTTATCGTGAAAACCCAAATCCCCCTAATACCAAGTTGCCGTCATAGAGGTAACTCTGGCTTTATGGTTGCAACCACCGTAGGGGCGGTTCGCGAACCGCCCCTACAATTCGGATTATTACTTG
>JAGVPN010000178.1 GCA_020052215.1 Syntrophobacterales bacterium | reverse complement strand
CCCGCCCCAGGCCGCCTGGGGGGCGGGCGCCGGTGGGGGCGTTGGTTCCGGCAGCGCCGGCGGAGCTACTTCCTCGTCTATCCCCGGGGTATCCATTTTTTGAGCTAAGGTTGGAGCCCCCAGGAAAATCATGCACGTCAAAAATAGCAAACTCAGTACTAAGGCCCGTTTTTTCATTGCCTGGCTCTCCTTTTTTATCGATGCATATCCCCTTCAACTTCCTGATACCGATTTGCAATCAAAGGGGGGCGCAGGCTAAAGCCTGCGGCTACAAAAATATCTTTTTGATCGCAACTTTATATGTAAGTGTAGGGTAGGCGCCCTCGCCTGCCCATGGACAGCCGGGGGCGGCTGTCCTACATTTTCATACTTCGTTGTGTCTGGAAGGAAATGATCGTTGGTATGAGATGGCCCCAAACGCTCTCTTAACGCCTCTCGCCGGGGCGCCCCATCCCGCCAAAGTCGCACCGCCTTTGCCCCAAAAATTTTTGGTGATTTTAAATCCCTCACCCCTGGCCCCTAACCCCTGCCCCCTTTCTTTACTTGCAGTGCGCTGATTTTTTTCTTATATTAATATTAAATCCTTAGCAAGCAGAGGCGCCTTATGTTTGGTTATAATATCACCACGTTGATCATTATCCTGGCCATCGCCCTCTTGCTCTTCGGTCCCCGGCGCCTGCCGGAACTGGGAGACAGCATCGGCAAGGCCATCCGGAGCTTCAAAAAAGCTCACGAGGATCCCGAAAGTGCTTCTGCCAAGGCCGAGATCCCGCCCAGCGCCACCGCGGCGTCGCCAACCGCCACCTGCGCCCAGTGCCACAAGGAAGTGGGTGGGGACTTCGGCTTCTGCCCTCATTGCGGCAGCAAGATGAGCCAGGCGTAATTAACCGGTTCCGAGATGGGGATCGACCTCGAGACTCTGTTTATCCTCGCCGTCCTGGCGTTTATCCTCTTCGGCCCTGAAAAGCTGCCGGAGTACGCCGCCACCCTGGGAAAGTTCGTAGCCAAGATGCGCCAGGCCTCCTCGGAGATGACCCGCCAGTATCAGGATCAGAACCCTTTTCGCTATCCCCCGGAGCCGACCCTGCCGCCGACCCCGGTATCCACCTGTCCCCATTGCCAGCAAACCGTGACCCTGGATTTCGCCTTCTGCCCCAAATGCGGCCACCGTCTCAAGGAAGATCATTACCCGCCGCCGCCCCAGCCTCCCCTGGAATCTTAATCCCATGACCCGACCGCTCCGTTACGACGAAATTGACGCCGCCCTGACGATCATCAACCAGGCGGCCCTGGCCTATAAAGGGGTGATCCCGCCGGACTGTTGGCAGGAGCCCTATATGCCCGAAGCGGAGTTGCGGGCCGAGATCGCCGACGGGGTGGATTTCTGGGGCTGCGAGGCCGAGGCGCGCCTGGTGGCAGTGATGGGGCGCCAGGACCTCCAGGACGTTACCCTGATCCGCCACGCCTACGTTGACCCCGGGGTGCAACGCCGGGGGCTGGGGGCCGGCCTTTTGGCCCATCTCCTGAACGCCATCCCGGGCCCCGTTCTGGTGGGCACCTGGGCCGCGGCCTGGTGGGCCATTCGCTTTTACCAGAAACACGGCTTTCAGTTAGTCTCGCCTGACGAAAAAGACCGGCTGCTCCGCACCTACTGGACCATCTCGCCCCGCCAGGTGGAAACTTCCGTAGTCCTGGCGGACCCCAAGTGGTTTGCTGCCGATTTGGCCCGCTGAAAAAATGGTCGCCCGACTATCCGTTGGGGCGGTTTTTTTTGGTAGGCCTGACTTTTTCAATTAAACTTGCGCTATCTTCCCTCCGATGAGACAATTTAGCTACCAAAGAGGAAACCTGTCGGGGGTTAAACTCGGTGAGAGGGTTCCCCAAAACCATTTATTGACGGCGGCGGCCCAGGTTGCCACATAATCTCAAAGGAGGGGGATAAATGGAAAAGCGACGCCGGGCAAAGCGTGTATCAATCTTCTTGGCGATCAAAGAGGTTAACCAAAAGCCGGTAAGCGATTGTCATTTATTGGACATTAGCGAGACTGGAGCTAAAATTGACACCCCTTTAAATTTTGCCTCCGGAGACCTGGTAGAATTTAGTTTTGTCCTTCCTGACATAGCCAAAGAGATTCGCCGGACCGGGCAGGTAATCTGGGTTATTCCCAACCCTGCTAAACCGGGGAACTCCCTGGTGGGCTTGGAGTACACCGCGGCATGGGAACTCGGAAGCAGTGGGAAGGAATAGCCCAGAACCGAGAAAAGCGCCGTCCCGGCCATCCTCCGGAAACGACTGCCCTCTGATCACCCAGGTTGCGGCCCTGAACGCCTCTCCGGATCAGACGCTGACTATTGATCACTCAGGGAAAATCCCTTTTCCGTAAACAGCCTGATGCAAGTATCCACCATCTCAGAGTCGTAGAGGATACCTTTATTTCGGGTGATCTCCTGCAGCGCCAGGTCGATGCCGAGCGCGGAGCGGTACGGTCGTTGCGAGGCCATGGCTTCCACCACGTCAGCCACCGCCAGGATCCTGGCTTCCCGGAGAATTTCCTCCCCCGCCAATCCCTGGGGATACCCGGTACCGTTCAATCTTTCGTGATGTTGATAGATCATTTGAGCCACCGGCCACGGGAAATCAATGTTTTTCATGATTTCATAGCCGAAATAGGGGTGATCTTGAATGATCGCCCATTCGTGATCCCTTAACTTGCCGGGCTTACTCAGGAACTCCGCGGGCACCACTATCTTTCCCAGATCGTGCAGGAGTCCGGCCAAACGCAGTCCCTTGATCCGGTCCTCCGGGAGGCCCAGCTCTTGGGCCAGGGCGCAGGCCAGCCTGGTTACCCGTTGCTGATGGCCGGTAGTATAGGGGTCGCGCATCTCGATGGCCAACGCCATGGCCTGCACCGCCTGGTCATTGGCCCGGAGCCAATCCTTCAACCGGTTTTCGGTGATGTCATTGCCGATACAGAGCACCTCGGTGAGCACGCCGTTTTTATCAAACACGCCTTTATTGGTCCAGGCCACCCAAACCCGTTCACCGCTGCGCCGCAGGTTTTCGTTTTCATTGGTGATATAGCGCTCCGGATGTTCCCCCAGATCCCCGATCATGGCAGCCAAATCCCGGCCGGAGGTCTCCACCTCCGGCACAATGGTGCCCACCACGTTTTGGCCGATGATTTCTCCTTTGGAGTAACCGAAAAACTGCTGGGCGAACTGATTGATAAACTTGATATTTCCCCTGGGGTCCAGACGCATGATGATGCTGTTGCCGCCCTCAACCAATTCCCGATAATTGGCTTCGCTCTCTTCCAGGGCCTTCTCCGCCTGTCGGCGTTGTTTTTCCCTTTCCGCGGATTCCAGGGCAAAGGAGAGAATGGCTGCCACGGACTTAAGCAATTGAATATTTTCCGCGTCGAAGAAATCCGTCTCCTGGGAATAAAAGCTGATGGCGCCGATGGTTTCCGTCTCCACTATCAATGGAAAGGCCCCGGAAGATCGATAGCCCCGGGCCACGGCCTGGTCGCGCCAGGGCGCCATGCTGGCGTCTGCCTCGATATTTGTGCAAATGCAGTGTCTTCCCTGCCGGATGGCCATCCCCACCGGTCCCCGCCCTTCCGAGATATCCGCGCTGGAGATGCGAATCTCCTCCAGATACCCCTTCTCGATCCCCCAGAAGGCCACGGGCTTTACCAGCAAGGTGTCAGGCTGCACCAAGCCCACCCACGCCATCCTGAATAAGCCGTCTTCCACCGCAATCCGGCAGGCTCGCTGGAAAAGCTGTTTCGGCTTCTGGGGGTGAACGGCAGCCTCATGGATCTTGCTCAACACGGTATAGAGGCGGGTGACGCCGCCAATGCGCGCCGCCATCTCCCGGTTCTGGGCAGCCGCTGCCTTCAATTGGGTGATTTCCCGGCGCAGCTTCGTCACTTCCTTGCTAAGCTGCTCCTTATCACTGCCGTCGTCTTTCATTACCGCCTGTCCCTTAAACTGATCTGGGCGCCTTTGACCTGGGCACTTAATTGTATCGCGTCTATCAGGCCGCGGTAAAGCTAAATTATGCTTTATACCAAGTTGCCGTCATAGAGGTAATTCTGGCTTTATGGTCGCAACCACCGTAGGGGCGGTTCGCGAACCGCCCCTACAATTCGGATTATTACTTG
>JAGVPN010000291.1 GCA_020052215.1 Syntrophobacterales bacterium | reverse complement strand
GTTATCGGGCAGATGTTTGAGGCTGTCCAAGGCGCGATGATAATGTTCGCGAGCCTCGGCGTAGGCGTAGAGCTGTACCGCGGCGTCCGCTTCGCCGGCCGAATACTTGAATGCCCTTTCCCAGTCTTCCCCCTTGAAGAAGTGATAGGCCAGGAGACCCCTGTGCTGGTCTATCCGCTCGGAAAAAATGGCTTCCATCGCTTCCCCGACTTTTTGATGAAGAAGTTTACGCGCTGGAGCCAGAAGCGTTTGATAGGCGACCTCCTGCGCCAGGGCGTGGTGAAAGACATATTCAATTTCAGGAACACGGGCCCGCTCCCGGACCAGGGCCGCGTCTTCGAGCAAAGCCATTTGGGATTCCAACTCGGTTTCCTCGCGCGCCATGTGTTCGAGCACCCGGAAAAGAAATACGCGCCCGATAACCGACGCCTTTTGGATCACCCGTTTGGTTTCCTCGTGAAGGCGATCCAGACGGGAAAGCAGCACTCCCTGGAGGGTGTCAGGCACCTGGATGTTCTCCACCAGATCGCTGACTTTCCAGACTCCATGTTCACGCGCCAGAACCCCGCGCTCAATCAGCGACCTGAGGACCTCCTCGACAAAGAAAGGATTACCCTCCGACTTGTTCTGAATGACCTCCGATAGTTGTTTTGGCAGCATGCCGCCATCGAGAAGTCCGCGCACCAGATTAGCGCTCGCCTCGCCTGATAATGGCTTGAGTGTGATTTCCAGAAGATACGGTCGACAACCCTCCAGTGCGGGACCAAGTTTTTCCCAGTTTCCAGATGATTCCTGTTTCGGACGGCTGGGCAATACGAAGGCAATGGGGGCTTGAGTAATCAGTCGCAAGAGATGTTCCAGCAATTCCAGTGAACTTTGATCGGCCCAATGCAAGTCTTCCAACACCACCACAACGGGGTTTTGTTTCGCCAGCGCCAGCAACAGCCGCTCCAATGCGGCAAATAAACGATTGCGAAAGTCTTCACCGGTGACGGCGCCGACGGCAGCCGTCTCCTGGCTGTCCAGGCGCATTGAAAGCAGTTGCGCCAGTACGGCATAAATCTCCAGATCGCCCGGCAAAATGCCGTGCAACCGCGCTTTCAGGCTGGCGGCGGCTTCGGCTTCCGTGTCTTCGTCGGCGATACCCGCAAAACGGCGCAAGAGGTCCAAAAACGCCCCGTAACCGAGGGACCGGCTGAAGGCAAAAGAACGGCCTTCAAGCCAGGTCAGGTCCTTCCCTTCACTTTGGCGGATTTCGGCGAGCAGGCGGCTCTTGCCAATCCCGGCCTCGCCAAGAATCGCGGCAACCTGCCCCCTGCCGGTTTGGAGTTTTTCCAGGCATTCAACCAGCGCTTGGCGCTCCGCCTCGCGGCCGACCAGAGGGGAAGACAAGCCTTCGACCCCGCGGGCCTTGTCCGGCTGCAGTTTCGCATGGAGGAGCTCATAGACCGTCAACGGCTCGCGTTTGCCTTTGACCTTGATGGGGTCCATTTCCTGGAAGGCAAAGGCGCCGCGGGTCAGACGGTAGGTGTTGCGGCTCACGAAAATCTGGCCCCCTTTGGCGGCGTCCTCCAGCCGTGCCGCGACATTGACGGTATCGCCCATCACTGTGTAGCTCATCCGCAGGTCGTTGCCGATGTTCCCTGCAATCACCATTCCCGTGTTGACCCCGATGTGCACGTCCAGGGGTTGGCCCAGTTTCTCGATCCAGCGACGGTTGAATTTCTGGAGATTTTCGCGCATGGCGATGGTGGCGCGCAGAGCGTTTTCGGCGTCATCTTCCAGTGCGATGGGAGCGCCGAACACGGCCATGATGCAGTCCCCGATGAACTTGTCGACCATGCCTTCATATTGGTAAACCGCCTGGGCGAGTTCCTTGAGGCAGTCATTGACGAGGACGGCAACGTCCTCGGCGTCGAGCCGTTCGGAGAGAGCGGTAAAGCCGGAAATGTCCGCAAAAACGACCGTTACCTGTCGGCGTTCGCCCTCGATTTGCCCTGCGGCGCGCGTCTTGTCGGCCAATTGTTTCGGGACATAGGTCTGGAGCTGTGCGAGCAGTGCCTCTGGTGACGTCCCTGGTTTCGGCTGGGCTCCGTCCTGCTGCTCGGCGAGCAGGGAGTCCAGCTGCGTGCGCAGGGCCTTGAGGGTGATCTCAACCACGCTATCGCCAAGGGTGGGCCGAAGCGTCTCCTGGGCGCTGATGGCTGAACGAAGCTGGGCAATCTGTTCTTCGATGGAAGGCAAGGGCACCTCTTTATTGACGATTCATAAAAATGTTCGGTTGATAAGTCTTACCTTAAATCAGCATTTTTCTGGAGCGGCACGATTCCAAGGAAATCCAGGCTGGGGCGCAGGGCGCCAAACGCGGCCTCGGCCAGCATGTTGTGTGCTTTGGCAGAAGGATGCCAGGCGTCAATTCGTTGAAGCACTTCCACGTCGCTGAAATCGATGGTCGCTAGCGCGTCCGAGTACTCGAGGCGCACCGGTGAATCGCCGCCCAATTCCCGGTTGAAATCGCCAACCATGGCGCGCAGCTCCTCGTTGTACACCAGGGCGAGCTTCGCCATGTTGGCCCGATACTCCAGTTTCGTGGACTCGAAGCGCTGATAAACCGCATCAAAATAGGGGTAGAGCTTCGGATTCTTTTTCCGGAGTTGCTCCGCGGCATCCCGGGCTTCGAAAAAACTCTTCAAATTTACGAGGCCGAATACGATGATGGCCCGCCGCTCTTTTTGCTCCCGCGCCCGTTCCACCAGGCGGCCAAGCTGTCGCTCATAGTCCTTGCGAAAATTGGCGGCCATTTTTTGCAACCCGGTTTCGATCTCCTCCGGCCGGCGGGGATCCACCGAGCGCGTCCAGCGCAAGTTGTTGCCCCCGATCCAGATCAACACCAAATCCGGGAACCGTTCCTCCTCTAAAATCAAATCCACCTGTTGGGAGAAACTGAAGACATACCAGGACCCGAGGAAGCGTTTCCTGCTTTCCCCCGAATCAACCCATCCTCCAACGCTCGAATATTCACAGGCCACCAAAGGCGTTTCCTGGGCAAGCCGCTCATAAAGGCTGTATACGCTGTTGGCGGACGGGTCGGTGTCGAGAAACCAGTTGCACCGATGGTGCATCTTGGAACGCCATACCATGCTGGGGATGGAGGACATATAAAAATCCCGGCTCAGACTGTCGCCGATCATCGCCATATGGAACAGGCGGTCCAGCAGTTGCGCTTCCGTGAGGCGCCCTTGCTGATACTCCAGATAATCCGTGTGCTGCGGATAACCAGGATTGGAAATTCCCAACAAGGTGCTCGAGCGGGTGGCGACGAGCGAGCCGCACCCCGAGATCCATATCATCCCGAGACAAAGCGCCCCGGCCCGAAAGCGCCGCCCGATTCCTGGATACATGGCTAAAAATGAAAGGAAAAATGATCCGACGGACCGCATGGGTGAACCTCCGGGTAAAGGGGTTATGGGTCAAAACTGCCCTCCGGAGGCTAGTTTGGCGAGCCGAGACGGCTGCCAAGGCCAGGCAAGAGCCAAGGAGAGGGGCCTAAACCGGCACCAAGGCCCCCGATCTAATAACGATTCGATGTCCAATCCCCTACTCCTTGTTCGGTAAATCATCCTAAATTCGTTAATTCGCCTTCAGTTTAATACTCAGGGGGAAAAAAGAAATCATAAAAATCCTGATTTATGGGGAGGGAAAACCTGATTTCCGTTTTAAGAATATTATGGAAAGTACCCAGGGTCTCGGGGCGTTTTTACCATGCTCGGTAGGCTAAATTCTCATGAACTTAGGCCTCTGGTTGACCCTGAAATATTTTTTGCAGAATAATATTGATCTGAGTTCAAGACGAAATAATGCTATCTGCCCTATATCAACACCCAAAATAAAAAAATTATGTAGATGAGATATTTACCATATCTGCAATAAAAGTCACCCAACATTGTAAATTTTACCGTCAATGATCAGACATGATGGTTCGCCGACCCAAACCTGGCGCCCAGAGTGCAGACGTACCTTCAGAGCCTTCACCCTCGGCCGTCCGCGGCCATGTGTTGCCCGCCGCCCCCGGCACCGATGGCCCGACCACCCATCAAAAGATTTTTTCGTCTACCTGTTCAACTTCCCTTTTCGAAAACCATTTCAATACCTACCGCTCTTTAGTTTTTGGCCAGGCAAATGAATATTCCTTGGCCCTTACGTAGTTGGCGTTCAGGGCTGGCTCCGTCAAGACGATGGCGGCAAGGCGGCGGGCCATGTGGGTAACCTCTCGGACCTCGTCCGGGGTCAGGGGGCGGCCTAAAGGGGACTGCTCCCGGTAACTGGCTTCCAACGCATCCCCCTATAAAATCATACCTCAAAAACCTTCAACACTTCATCGCCGTAATGGTTGATGACTTTGATGGCGATTTTGCCGGTGGCGGGTTTTGGGAAGGGGCGGCTCGTGGTGGAGTAGAGGGCGGACCAGGCGGCTTCGTCAATGTCGGCCCGGAGCGCCCGCTTGAGTTTGTCGTAGGGCTGGTCGGCCCCGGTGAAATAGGCGTGGCGCACAAAGAAGCTCTCGCCGTTGTAGTTGGTGTCGATGAACCAGGCGGCCAGATCATCCGTAGAACTGGAGCGAATCTGGCCGGTGGTGGGGTCGTAAATGTCCAGACCCTTGATTTCCACCACCAGGTTGCCGTCTTGCTGTGGCCGTACTTCCACGTCCGGCTCCCCGAAGACCATGAACAGGTTGCCCGCCCCGGTCTTTTTCAGGAGTTCATCGCCCATGGCCAGGTCCGGGTTCATGCGGGCGGTGAGCACCGTGAGCTTGCCGTAGCGTTTGGCCTCTTCGGCGACATGGGGGTCGAAGGCGAAGCCGCAAACGATGAGCAGGTCAAACCCCACCCCTCTGACGGCTTCTTTGGCGGCCTCCTTGATGAGGTCCGGGCCTACGGTGCCGTGCTCCGGGCCGATGCACACGGCCACCCGGCGGCCGGCGCCGTCCGCCTCGGTGTATTCCCCTTCGGCGTGAAGCCACTCCCCGGCGTAGGATTCCAGGCGCTCGAATTTCAGGCGTTCATGCTTGACGGTGTTCTGGACCCCGGCCTTTTTCAGGTTATCCAGGATCATGGTCTCAAACTGGCCCAGGTCGGCTTCCCGGTGGGCCTGGGCCTCGGAGTTCGGCAGTTCCACTTCCGGAGCCAGCACCCGGTGGGGGGAGAGACTCTCCACGGTGAAGGGACCGGTGACCCGGAGGCGTTTGCCATCCTCATAGGGTTGGTCATAGAGAAGTTCGGTGTCGGCCCGGCGGGCGATGGCGGCGTCAATCTCCTGCTGGCGCTCCCGGCGCAGGGTCCACCATTGGGCCAGGAGGTTCTTGGCCGGGGGCAGCCAGGTCTCCCCGGACTCTCGTGGGATTTGCCACTCTTCCCAGACCTGGCTCAGGAGCCGGTTCAACTCCTGGCGCAGGGGCTCCAGCTTCTCCTGCCACTTGGCGTGAATCACATCAATCTCTTCGTTGTTGGCGATGGCTTTCAGGGTGATGTGGGGCACCCGCTTATAGACAAATCCCTTTTTGAGGTCCCCTGCGGTCTGATAATCGGGGGGCATCTGGCCGGTGATTTCCGCTTCCTTCTTGAGGCCCTCAGGGGTGTCGGCCAGGAGGTAGTACGGATACTTGGCGGCCATGAGGCGGGTGCGGGCCAGGGCCAGGGCCACCCGGCTGGTGTCGAGGGTAATCCAGCGCCGCCCCCACTTCTCGGCTACATAGGCGGTGGTGCCTGAGCCGCAGGTGGGGTCCAGCACCAGGTCGCCGGCGTCGGTGGCCATAAGAAGGCAGCGTTCAATTAACTTGGTGGAAGTCTGAACGGCATATATTTTTTCCTCTCTTATGAAACCCCCTCCACTTGTATCACTCCAAACATTCGTAAATGGCTGTACAGGGAAATCATTAAGATATCTTACAAAAGTTATATTTTTACCTCTTATCGCAAGCCGATTACCTTTTGCTAATCTCTCTAAGCCACCAAGAGAAGTTTTCCAGTGCTGGTCATTTCCTGGATAATACTCTTTAGCTTTAAATGTAAAGTGAACGGTAGATGTTAAAGTTGCACCTTGGCTAGCTAACGCTTGATAAAAGAATGATTTCCAACCTAATGGAATAGTTTTATTATCGTCTAAATCTTGTTTAGTTAATGCCCTGCGTGTTAATCCATCTGGAGATTCTATATTAGTGTAGCCTGTGGTCCCCTCTCCTCCTAATTCTTTGATATAAAAAAGTTGCCTGTATTTTGTTAAATCCTTTGATTTTCCATACCATAGTAAAAAATTTGTAATTGAAGGAATTAAAGACTCTGAAAATCCGCTGGTTTTCTCAACAGTAATTATAGAGATGAAGTTTTCTGTCCCAAACACCTCATCCATCAAACAGCGCACCAAATGCACATTCTCATCGCCGATCTGGACAAAGATGCTACCCGTCTCGGTGAGCAGTTCCCTGGCCACCACCAGGCGGTCTCGCAAATAGGTCAGGTAGGAATGGATGCCCAACTTCCAGGTGTCCCGGTAGGCCCGGACTTGCTCGGGCTGGCGGGTGAGGTCTTCCAGCTTGCCGTCCTTCACTTCGCGCTTGCGGGTGGAGACCTGCCAGTTGGAGCCGAACTTGATGCCATAGGGCGGGTCGAGGTAGATCATCTGGACCTGGCCCTTCAAGCCCTCCTTCTCGGCCAGGGAAGTCATCACCAGAAGGGAATCCCCCAGGATCAGGCGGTTGCTCCAGTTCTGCTCATGGCGGTAAAAGTCGATGAGGTCTTCAAACTCAATGCCGTTGAAGTCGGCAAATAGGGACGCCTGGGGCTCGGGCTTATCCTTCCGGGCCTGGGCCCGCACTTCTTCGATGATGACCTTGGGAAGAATCTTCTCCTGGATGTAGATGGGCACGCAGGGGACCGCCAGGTCTTCCCGGTCTTGCTCGTCCTTGCCCTTCCAGACCAGTTGCGGGTCCAGGGAGGGGTCCCGAGGATAGAGCATAGTTTTGGGAGTCTTCTCTATCTCTGCCACGAAATCCCGGAGTTCATGGGTGGGGATATTCTTGCGCCTGTCCTGATATTTGTAATCGAAGATGGGGGTGGGGGTGTCGCCTTTCTTCCCGGCCATACGGTATCCCTGCCTTTAAGGTTGGGTGGCAAAGGTTATGGTGCGCAGGGCGCACCCTACATGGCTTGATTGATTGGACCATCACCGACGCCGCCAAGGGCCCTGGACCAAGCTAAATCTCTTGCAACACTTCCCGGAACTGATCCGGCGATAATTTAATTTCCCGAAGGATTTCTCGGATCAATGGCCGGGCCAGGTTCCTTCCCGGATGATGCGGAACTGTGGTGGTTCGGCCATCCGGGTGGCGGTAAAAGACATGACTACCTTTTTGGCGAACCGGTTTAAAACCCAGGGCCAGCAGAACCTTCTCCATGGTCCGACAATCCACTAGGGGAAGCCGGGTCACGCGCTTACCTCAATCTGTTGCAGGCCGACAAATCTTGGCAGTTCTTCCGCAGACAAGGGATATTCTTCCAGACATAACTCCAAGACTTCTTTAAGATTGTGGTGGAGTTCATCCAGGGTCGCCGCCTGGGTGTGCGCTCCTGGGATGCCGGGCACGAAACCCGCATAAAGCTCAGTATCCGGGTCCCATTCCACATAGGCTGTAAAAGTTCTCATGGAACCTCCTAAATCAGTGACAGAATTACATTGTAACGCCCAAAATCCTCTTGTCAAAGGTGCTGCTGGGGCGAAGCGCCGCGGTCGAGCAAAGTCGCCAGAAAGGCCAGGATGAGGTTTTGGGCGTCCCAGGGATCGGCGATCTCCAAAAAGGCCCACCGGCCATAGCCGCCGTGGTTATTAACCGCAGGAATCCAGAGGTTCCGGGCCGTGGCCACCTTGGCGGCCTTTTCTTTTTTCTTCTCGCCGGTAACTTCGATAATCAGGTTGAGGGGCGGTGAGGGCACCGCCCCTACCCGCACCAGGAAGTCGGGGTAGTAATTCTTTTCTTCGCCGTCGATGGTGTAGGGGATGGCAAAACCCAGGTTCTGGTTCTTGGCGTAGCAGATGACTTCCTCCATCTCTTCCAGCACCTGGGCCATTTTTTGCTCCCAGGTATCGGTATCGGCCACCACATGGGAAATATGGCACCGGTCGGGTCTGGTCTCGTAGGTGGGGCGGGTGGTGTCGAAGTCCACATAGCGGGTGGAGCCCAGGGTGTCGTAGGGGCGCAGGATGGGCTTCAAGGTCTTCTGGCCCGGGGCGGAGGATACGATGGCTTGATAGATTTTTTCGGCGGCGTTGTGAGCGAACTGGATGAGTAGGAGCAACTGGGAAAAGGTGTTGTCTTTGCGGATGACGCACTCATCCAGCCAGCGACGGGTCAGGTTCAGAAGTTGGGGGAAAAGCCAGGGCTTGACGTTCCCGTCATCGTCCCGAAAATATTTCTCCAGCACCAGCTTGGCCAGGAGAAAGACCACTTCCTGCTCCCGGCGGCGCTTGAGGTCGTCCAGCCTTTGAATACTGGATTCTCCCACGATGGGGGCGTTCTCG
>JAGVPN010000406.1 GCA_020052215.1 Syntrophobacterales bacterium | reverse complement strand
GGGCCGGGGCCGCCGCGCCGGGTGGGGTCTCGGCCGGCGGAGGCGGCATGGACGTGCGCATGCCGGGGAACTGACCACAGGCCGCAAGGAGCAGCAGGAGAGCTGCCACCACCAGATACCGGATGACGCATGCTTGCCTCATGTCTTGTCCTCCTGGATGGCTGGGGGTCACCGGCGCCGGATAGCCCCATGACGGTTTTAACTAAATGTTTCATATTATTATCTTGCAGCCCCCCTGTCAAGAAACCTCGGCGCGGGGTAGTGGGTCATTTTGACGGCAACCGCGCCGTCGCCTCTGGATAAAAAGACCGGGGCCGCAATCGTGACCAAGATGGGATTGACGGGGTCGCCAGGGTGTATCGAAGCGGGGTCGCGGCGGCGGTGAGGGGTTCCCCTTGACTTAAAGCCGGGAAAGCGGTAAAAGTTTGTGAAATTTAGAAGTTAGAGGTCTGGTATGCAGCCCCGGGAGCGCCTGATTTTTCCGCTGGATGTACCCCATAAGACGGAAGCCGAGAGATTGATTTTTCGGCTGAAGGATCACGTGGGGCTGTTCAAGGTGGGATTGGAGATCTTTGTGGCTGAAGGCCCGGCTTTTCTGCAATTCCTCACCGATACGGCCCGGGTGGATTATTTTTTGGATTTGAAATTTCACGACATCCCGGCTACCGTTAGGTGCGCTCTAGCCCGGATCATGGCGGGGGCCAGGCTGGCAACCGTACATGTGGACACGGGCCGGGAAAGTCTGATGCCCAGCCCGGAGGCTCGGAAAAACGGGGTCAAGCTCCTGGGCGTGACGGTGCTCACGCACCTGAGGCCGGATGATCTGGAAGCCATGGGCCTGGCCCGGGAATATGCCCGGGATCTCACCAAATTAGTGCTGCTGAGGGCCGGCATTGCCCGGGCAGCCGGTTGCGACGGAGTGGTTTGCGCCGGCACTGAGGTCAAAGCGGTGAAAGAGGCCTTCGGCCCCGAATTTCTGGCGGTCTGTCCGGCCATCCGGCCGGCTTGGGCCGCGGTGCCGGGAGATGACCAGCGACGGGTCATGACCCCTTATGAGGCCATCAAAGCCGGGGCCGATTATATTGTGGTGGGACGCCCCATCCGGTTGGCGGCGGACCCGGTGGCCGCGGCCGACAAGATAGTGGCCGAGATTGAGCAAGGATTGAGGGACCGGGCCTGACTGCCATAAGAGGCAGCCAGGGCGTAGGCCGGGAATCGCGCTCTGACGATTAGATTGTGGGCGGCTACATGAAGCAATTTCTAAAACGAATATGCCAAGCCGGCAGTGGCTCCGTGAAAAAACACGCCGGACCTGCTAACGCCAAGTGCGTGCACGGTATCCGGCTGAGTGATATAAGTTTCCCGAATCTGTCCAGGCGCCAAAGCAATGCCTTCGAGCCAGAGAGCTTCGTAACCGACCTTCAGCCCAAGCCCCTTGCTAACCTGATATTTGCACTGCAAGCCGATTTCGCCAACGAAGGCGGCGTGGTTAGTCGTGGTGGACGACGGTCTCAAGACCTTATAGATGCTGACTCCGGTTGACTCTTCCGCGTTGTTAACATAAGCCCCGGCCTTTATCAGTCCGTTAATCGAAAAGCGACCACGCTCCCATATTTTTCCATCGGCACCGATCTGGAGACCATAAAGATTGTTAGTCGTACTTGTATTCCAGAAAGGCTTAAACCCTTCTAAGGGTACTAATGAACCCTGAAGTTTTTCAGACAGTTGGACCCAACGGAATCCGGCCAGCAAGGTTAGGCGGCTATAAAGATTCCATCGCACGTTGATCTCTGCATTATAAAGTTTTGTATCGTAGTCCCATGCCATTGCCTGGTATGAATGATCTTGAGTTTGGAGAAAGCCGCCAGGAGCCCTCATCACCAGCCAGTTCGGCGGATTGTCGGGCCCAACGCTTCTGGCGCTGCTCCATCCGGCGGTCTGAAAATACAGCACTTCCAAATCGTAGCCGGAATCACCGTGGCGAATCACGTCTATTCTCCCTCCAACTGAAAAGCCTTGTCGAAAATTGTTGCTGTTAAGAGCTTCCGTTCCGGGGGTGGAGGACAGGTTGGGGAGCGGCACGGTGCCCGGAACTCGTTCAACGAGTGTTCGATTTACGCTGCCGATTCGGTCCAAGATGATGCAATCGACTGAGACAGTCCATCGCGGAGGGGCACCCTGCGACTGGTCAACCAGTACCTGGGAAAACGATGGGGGCGAATCTTTACTATCCGCCGATTTACCTGTTAAATTCACTTGGTCTCCCGCTGAGGCAGTTATCGACAGGAATAGGATGGCAACCATAGCGCAGAGGAAATAGATGGAGATCAACAGATGTTTATTACGAAATGAGCTAAAATGAGTGCTCATGGTTTTACCTTTCAGCTAATTGATTGAATTATAGCAGTCTTTCCGATCTGTTTACTAACTGGACAATTACAACAAATTGTCCAGTTTTACAAAGGCAATCCAAACTGCGTTGGGCTATGTAGGCAGCATACTTCCTACGCCACTCGTGGAGCAGTCCCGCCCCCAAAAGATTTTATAATCATCCTGCATTTTGTCATAACATTTCCGAAATTCACATTGACACAAGGAAGGGGAAGTTGTCAAGCCAGAGAAATATATGGCCAGGGTCCTTGCGCTCATTATCTTGCCTTGTTCGACAATCATCCACTCAACCGGAAAAATTCCAGATATGATCTGAATAGCGAAATTGACCTTTGGCCGGGGGATTGCCAGAATTATTTTTCGTCCGATGATATTAGGCCTTGAAGGGGAGATTGTCTGGTCAAATCTTGACCATTGCCGTCCTGGGTGCGGCAATCCACTTAACCTTCATTAATCGCTCAACTTTTTTATAATATTCTTCCTTCTTGCCCCGGCCCGGCGTTTCGGGTTAAGATGACCCTGAGGTTATTTTAACGAGAGGTGAAGCTCGGCGCGACCCATGGCTAACCCGGAATTCGTCCATCTCCATGTCCACACCGCCTACAGCCTGTTGGATGGGGCCATCAGGGTAAAAGACCTGCTGGCCCAGGCCCAGGCTTACGGCATGCCGGCGGTGGCCATCACCGATCACGGCTCCATGTTCGGGGTTCTGGATTTCTACCAGAAGGCCAAGGCGGCGGGGATCAAACCCCTGCTGGGGTGCGAGCTCTACGTGGCTCCCGGCTCCCGTCAGGAAAAGACAGGCAAGGGGGATAACCGCCACCTGGTGGTCCTGGCGGAAAACCTTGAGGGCTACCACAATCTTATCCGGCTGGTTACCCGGGCCCACCAGGAAGGGTTCTATTACCGGCCCCGGGTTGACAAGGAACTGCTTCAGGAGTTGAACGGGGGCCTCATCGCCCTGTCCTCCTGCCTCCACGGGGTGGTGGCCCCGGAACTCCTCAACGACGACCCCAAGGCCGCGGAGGCCAACGCCCGGGAGTACGCCGAAATCTTTAAGGATAGGTTTTATCTGGAGGTCCAGGCCAACAACCTCCCGGAGCAGCTCAAGGTCAACGAGGCGTTGCTGAAACTGGGCCCCCGCTGGGGTCTGCCGGTGGTGGCCACCAACGACGTGCACTACTTGAAGCCCGAAGACGCCCGGGCCCACGACGTCCTGTTGTGCATCCAGACCGGCAAGACCGTGAACACCAAGGGCCGCATGAAGTTCCAGACGGACCAGCTCTATTTCAAGAGCCCCGAGGAGATGGCCCGGATCTTCCCCTACCCCGAGGTGTTGGCGGCCTCGGGGGAGATTGCGGCCCGCTGCGAGGTCGCCCTGGATCTCGGCACCTACCACTTCCCGGCTTTCCCCGCGGCCGACGGGGACAACATGGAGTCCCTGATGACCCGGCTGGCCCGGGAGGGGCTGAAAGAGCGCCTGGCGGCCCCGGCCAATCATCCCCGGCCTTCGGAGGCGGATTACTGGCAGCGCCTGGAATACGAGATCAACATCCTGGTGCAGATGGGGTTTGCCGGCTACTTCCTGGTGGTGGCCGACATCATCAATTTCGCCCGGCAGCGCCGGATACCCGTGGGGCCCGGCCGGGGGTCCGCCGCCGGGAGCCTGGTGGCCTATGCCCTGAAGATCACCGACCTGGACCCTCTAGCCTTCGGCCTGTTTTTCGAGCGCTTCCTCAATCCCGAAAGAGTCAGCCCCCCGGACATCGACGTGGACTTCTGCTACGAGCGCCGGGGGGAGATCATCGAATATGTCTCCAAGGCCTACGGTTGGCCGAACGTGGCCCACATCACCACCTTCGGGAGCATGAGGACCCGGCAGGTGATCCGGGACGTGGGCCGGGCCCTGGAAGTGCCGTACCCCGAAGTGGACAAGATCGCCAAGCTGGTGCCGGAAAAGCTCAACATCACCCTGGAGCAGTCCCTGGCCATGGAGCCGCGCCTGCGGGAGCTCCGGGACGCCAACCCCACGGTGGCCGACGTCCTCGCCGTGGCCGAGGTTTTAGAGGGTCTCCCCCGCCACGCCTCCACCCACGCCTCCGCGGTGGTCATCGCCGACCGGCCCTTGATCGAGTACCTGCCCCTCTACAAGGGGAGCAAGGGGGAGCAGGTTACCCAGTTCGACATGAAAGGGGTGGAGAAGGTGGGCCTGGTGAAGTTCGATTTCCTGGGCCTGCGCACCCTGACGGTGATCGACCAGGCGGTGCGCCTGATTCGCCGCAGTCATGATGCCGATTTCGACATCCACACCATTGCCTTGGATGATGCGGCCACCTTTGCCCTCCTCCAGGCGGCCAACACCGCGGGGGTGTTCCAGTTGGAGAGTGCTGGCATGCGCTCTCTTATGGTGCGCCTCAAGCCCTCGGTCTTCGAAGACATCATCGCTCTGGTGGCCCTCTATCGCCCGGGGCCCATGGAAAGCGGTATGCACGATGACTATGTGCGCCGCAAGCACGGCGAAAGCAAGGTGGAATACCCGCTGCCTACACTTTCGCCCATCCTCCAAGAAACTTACGGGGTCATCCTCTACCAGGAGCAGGTGATGCAGATCGCCGCGGCGGTGTCCGGCTTTTCCCTGGCGGAAGCCGACCTGCTGCGCCGGGCCATGGGCAAGAAGGACCAGGCGGTGATGGCGGCCCAGCGGGACCGGTTTGTCTCCGGGGCCGTGGCCCAGGCGGTGCCCAAGGGCAAAGCGGTGGAGCTGTTCACCCTCATCGAAAAGTTTGCGGGCTACGGCTTCAACAAATCCCACAGCGCCGCCTACGCCCTGGTGGCCTATCAGACCGCCTATCTCAAGGCGCATTATCCGTTGGAGTTTCTGGCCGCGGTGCTCAACTGCGAAATCAACAATTCCGCGGCCCTGGCCAAGCATATCATGGAGGCCCGGGACCAGGGCATCGAGCTTTTGGCGCCGGACATCAACCACAGCAATCGGGATTTCACCGTGGAGTCCGGCAAGGTGCGGTACGGCCTGGCCGGGGTGAAAAATGTGGGGGTGGGGGCGATTCACAACATCCTGGAAGCCCGGGGCGCCGCCCGCTTCGTGAGCTTCCGGGACGTCCTGGAGCGGATCAACCTGGGCAAGGTGAACCGCAAGGTTTTGGAAGCCCTCATCCAGGCCGGGGCTTTTGACAGCCTCCAGCCCCGGCGGTCCCGGCTGATGGCGGGTCTGGAAAGCGCCCTGGAAAAAGTCGGCAACCAGAAGCGCCTCCAGGCCGTCAAGCAAATGTCCATGTTCGGGGGCCTCCTGGAAGCCCACGAGGACGACTGGCTGCCGGAAGCCCAGCCGTGGGATAGATCCATAAAACTGGCCCGGGAAAAAGAGGCCCTGGGCGTTTATCTCAGCGGCCACCCCCTGGATGCCTACCGGGCCCTGTTAAAAGCCCAGATCAGGACTACCACGGCGGACCTTGCCGAGTTGCCGGACTCCCAGGAAGTGATCCTGGGGGTGGTGGTGACCTCCCTGAAAGAAAAGGTGAGCAAAAGGGGCGGACGTCTGGCCATCCTCACGGTGGAGGACTTGGCGGGCAGCGCCGAGGTGGTGGTATACGGGGAGGTCTATGAGCGGGTGGCCTCGTTGCTTCAACAGCCCAGCCTGCCCCTGTGGCTCAAAGGCCACGTGGTGCAGGAAGAAAAGGGCCCCAAACTGGTGGCCCAGGAGATTGCCGCCCTGGAAACCGCCTTACCGCGCGGGCCTTCAAGGCTGGATGTACGTCTCCAGGCCGCTACCGTAACCCGAGAGCACCTCCTGGAATTGAAAGGGATTCTCAGCCGGCATGGCGGCCCCGTGCCCGTCTTCCTCCACTTCCTCCACTCCCGGGAAGAGGCGAGTCTGGCCCTTCCCAGGGAACTGGCCCTCACCCCCTCCCCTGAGTTGATTTCGGAAGTCAACCGGCTTTTCGGATACCCGGCCCTGAGTCTTTAATGCCAGTTCCGTTTTGTAGGGGCGGTGAGCGCACCGCGCCTACGGGTGGACTTTCACGGTAAACGCTCATGAACTCCAAGGGATTCACCCCCGAGAATGAAAATCCCCCCTACCCCCCTTTTTCAAAGGGGGGTTTTTAAAGTCCCGTTTATGGACGTCAGACCATGTTTATGCTGAAAAAAATTGTGTCGGCTTTCTTTTCCCCGGTTTTTGTCTGCCTGGGGATCTTGATCCTGGGACTATTTTGCCTTTGGGCCACCCGGAGGCAGCGCCTGGGCAAGGTGTTGGTGACCCTGGGGACCGTGCTCCTGTTCCTGTTGAGTAATTCTTTCCTATCCTCGGGGTTATTGCTTCCCCTGGAACAACAATACCCGGCTCTCTTACAGCCTGAAAAAATTTCCTGGGAGGGAGGAAAAAGTGGGACCTCTCCCAAATGGATTGTGGTGCTGGGGGGCGGTCACGTGTCGGATCCCCGCCTCCCGGCTAACAGTCAAATCAGTGCGGCCGCCCTGGGGCGCGTGGTCGAAGGGGTGCGGCTGTATAAAGCCGTTCCGGGGAGCAAGCTGCTGTTATCCGGCGGAGCAGTCTTCGACCCCGTGCCGGAGGCCGAAGTGATGGCCCAGATTGCCGTGCTCCTCGGGGTAAAGCCCCAGGATATCAGGTTGGAGAGCGACTCCCGGGACACCGCGGAGGAAGCCGAAATTATCGCCAAAATGATCGGCAGGGAAAAAATTATCCTGGTCACCTCCGCCTCCCATATGCCGCGGTCCATGGCCTTGTTCAGAAAACGGGGTATGCAGCCCATCCCGGCCCCCGCCGATTTTCAGGTCCGGAGAGCCCAGAGGCTTACCCCTGGCTGGTTTTTCCCCGGGTCCTCATCGTTAGGGCAGGTGGAAAGCGCGGTGCATGAATACCTGGGTCTAGCCTGGGCCTGGCTGCGAGGGGCGATTTAAGGGGACCAGAGCCGGCAAAGAGGGGGTCCGCCAAATTGATTGACCGAATCCATCCCACTTTTCAGGGGTGAAGTCGATGGCCATAAAACTCGGGGGCCGCAAATTTTTCTGAGATCGTTTGCTGCCAAGGGAGTTTAGGTTCAGCCAGCCCTGGCAACCGAGACAAATCTAAAGTTACTTATAACTTGACTAAAAAACTTTTAATAAATTAATTATCATCTTGATTTTAATTTAAAATAGGTATAGAAATATCATAGTTGGGGAAAAGGTCTTGCCGGACATTTTTACCAACTAAAGCACAACATTCCAGGGAGGGAATGTTTATGACACCCCTTGGCCGTTGTCACTTGAAGGCCACAGTCCGGCACAGGTAAGCGGGGATTCTGCCAATGCGCGGGAATCCCCGTTTGCTTTCAGGAGCGGCTCCGCTGCGCCTCGCGGTGGTTAAGCCGGTTTGCGGCGCGCCGCCGGCGCGCCGCCGCGAGGCCCGGATTTTTTCCCTGATGGCCTTGACGTTGGGGCTGGCCTATCTGATCTGGCTGGGCCGGCTGGTGCTCGACAGCCGGGGATCGCCGGATATCTTTTTTTTCGTCGCCGAAATTCTGTCCTACTTTCTCCTCTGTCTCTTAAGTTACAGTACCTGGCGTCTCCTGAGTCCCCTCCCGGGAAACCCTGAGTCCAAACCTCGTCTCTCCGTGGACATCTTCGTGCCGTGCTGCGGCGAACCTTTGGAAGTCATCAAGACCACCCTCAAGGCCGTCCAGCGGATTACCTATCATCCCCTGGAGGTCTATGTTTTGGACGATGGCGGCTCCGAGACCGTGGCGGCCCTGGCCCAATCCTTGGGATTTCACTACCTCTCGCGGCCCAGCGCCGGTCTGCCGCTCCGGGATTCCAAGAGCGGCAATCTCAATTTCGGCCTGGACCGCAGCCACGGGGACTTGATCCTGGTCCTGGACGCGGACCAGGTGCCGGCGCCGGAAATCCTCCACCGGCTGGTAAATTTTTTCCAACAGCCGCAGGTGGGCTATGTTCAGAGCAAGCAAACCTTCTTTTTGCCGGAAGGCGACCCCTTCTACAATAGCGATAAGGTGTTTTACGAGACTATCCAGTTAAGTAATAATCGGGCCAATGCCGTGATCTCCTGTGGTTCCGGGGTGGTGTATCGCCGCCGGGCCCTCCGGGAGATAGGGGGATTCTCCATCTGGAACCTCCTGGAAGATTTCACCTCGTCTTATGAATTGGCCAGCCGGGGCTGGCGGGGAATTTACTATCCTCACGCCCTCTCCCGGGGACTGGCCCCCTCGACCCTGGCCGGGGTCTATCGCCAGCGCTTCCAGTGGTGTCTGGATACCATGCGCCTCTTTTTTTGGGATAACCCCCTGTTCAAATCCGGTCTCTCCTGGGCGCAGAAGACTCATTTTCTTATCATCATGCTGAGTTATCTGGCCAGCGGCCTGGTATTTCCCGTGTTTTACACTATTCCCCTCTGGTTTTATTGGAGCGGTCAATCCTGCGTCGTGGGTGATGAACTGGCCTACGGCGTCCTCCGGGGCGCCTATCTTCTGGCCACCATCTTGATGTTCCGCTATCTCTTTTTCGGCAAAGAACCTCTCAGGCAGTTCAAGATGCTGTGCAGCCTGTTTCCGGTTCATGCCCTGGCCATCGTCATGGCCCTCCTCTCCCCTCCGGGTCGCAAAACCGCTTACCGGGCCAACAATCTTAACCCTTTCGCCGCGGCTGGATCATGGTGGCATCTGGCCCCTCATTTGGGATTCATTTCCCTGCACGTCAGTCTGCCGGTGTTGGCCCTCTGTCTGGGATGGGCCGAGCCCCGGCTGATTTTTTTCAACTCCGTATTTTCCGCGTTTATTATCTGGATCTTGGGAGACCTGGTGTTGGCGGTGATGACCAGGCCGATATGGCGGCCCGCCATGGATCCGAGGCAGGTTTATGGGTAGTATTTCATCCGGATTTATGCTGATTCTGCTCCTATCCCTGGTCCTCCTGGGGATAATCTTCTATATCGTCTGGAAGACTGACAAGCTCCGCTGTCTCCTTTGGCTGCTGCCTCTGCTTCTCGTGGGAGCGATCTTTTGCCTCGCCTATAGTCAGGATCATGACTTCTGGCGGTCCACCCGCTCTTTATACCGGGGGGCCCAGGAGTCTGCGGCGCGCGGCGACCAGGCTCGCGCCTTGGAACTGGCCCGGAAGGCCTGGGCCCGGGACCCGAATAATTCCGAGTATGGGGTTTTCTTAGGCCGGATTTATCTTGATGCCGGCCAGTTCAAGGCGGCGCTGGAGATTTCCCGCCAGATGATGGACCGGGACCCGGGGCCCGGGGCCTTAATCATTCATGCCCAGGCCCTGGATCGGATGGGGGAGTCCAAGGAGGCGTTGAACACGCTGGCCTGGTACCTCCAGCGCCAGCCCGATGATCGGAGCATCCTGGCGAGTGCGGCCGGCATCGCCGCCGGCCATGAGGCGTATTTTCCTTTAGCGGTTACCTATTATCAGCGGCTCTACGGCTTGGACCGGGACCCCCAGGTGCGCCGGCAGCTGGTGAAACTGCTGGTATCCTTGAATCGCTATAAAGAAGCTTTTCCCCTCCAGGAAGAGGAAGTGGCCGAGTTTCCCGAGGACCAGGAGGCCCTCCACTTCCTGGCCCTGCTTAACTATTGGCAGCGGGATTACCGGGCGGCCAGCAATATTTACCAGCGCCTGCTGGAGAAGAGCGCCGAAAATTCCGGACTCCGCCTGGAGGCGGCCAAAGCCGCAGATGCCGCCAAGGATTACGACCAGGCCCTGAATCAGTATCTCTGGCTCTATGCCCGTAACCGGGGCCAGAAGGAATATGCCCTGGCCCTGGCCCGGCTTTGGGCCCAAAAGGGCAATCATGCGGAAGCCGCAGGGGTCCTGGGCCCCCTGATGAAAGAGCAACCCGATCCCGCCTTGCGGCGCTGGTATGCCCTGGAGCTCTTGCTCATCGGGGATTTCGACAAGGCCCAAACCCAATACCACAAAGCCTGGGAGGAGGGCGACACCCACCAGGAGACCATTATCAACCTGGCCCGCCTCTACGCCCGGAAGCACCGCTTCACCAAGGCCGCAGGCTTGTGGGATGAAGCCTCCCGGCGGCAGCTCATCAAGGGCGAATTGCGCTGGGAAGCGGCCTTGACCTATTCCTATGCCCGCCGTTATCCGGATGCCCTGGAAATCATCGCCCCGCTGCGGCAACAGAATTCCAAGGATCCGAAATTGCTGTTATTTTCCGGGCAACTGCATTTCTACCAGAAGCACTGGGGCCAGGCGGCCCACTATTTTTCCACCTACCTGGAACAAAACCCTCGGGACGTGGAGGTCAGAAGGCAGCTGGCCGAGGTCTTATCTTTCGATCCCGCCACCCGGGATGAAGCCTTGAGCCAATACGGCGAGGTCCTGAAAATCCGGGATGACGTCAATCTGCGCCTGCGGCGCATCAGTCTCCTCCTGGAGGACCGGCGCTGGGAGCAGGCGGCCCAGGAATTGCAAAAATGCCCGACTCCGGAAGACCCCCGCCTCCTCCGGGAGCAGGCCCATCTTTATCTGTGGCTGGGCAACCTGCCGGAAGCCCTGAAACACTTTGATCTCTCCCTGAAGAAGGCCCCGGAGGACCGCGTCACCCGTCTGGAAAAGGCCCGGGTCCTGACTTACCTGGAGCGGGGTTCCGAGGCCCTGGAACTCCTGAACCGTCTGCGGATGGAACAACCCCAGGACCCGGTGGTGCGGATCGCGGCGGTGGAAGCCTATCTTAGCCTCCGGGATTTTCCCAAGGCCCTGGCCCTGGCCCAGAAGGAACTGGAACCCTTGCCCGACCTGAGCCCGGAGGGACGGGCCCTGCTGGCCCGCGGCTACGCCCATTCGGCGGACCTCTCCCACCTGTCTAAGGCCGTCGATCTGCTCGTGAAGAATCTCAGGAAAAACCGTTACCACCACGCCTCCCTTCTCATTCTGGCCTCTCTCTTACCCCGGCTGCCCCGCTATGAGGACCTGAACCGGGTGATGAACCGCCTGCCCGGCATCCGGGTGGGCAGTCCCGAATATGTCGCCGCCTTGTCCTTTTTCGCCGGAAAGTTGGGGAGGCACGGCGGCAAACTCGATTATCTGCTGCACGTGCTCCGGGAATATCGGCGCCATAAGCGCCCGGACAGCCCCGGGGAGCTCCTGGCCCTGGCCGGGCTGGCCATGGAGTTGGACAACCAGGCCGCGGCGGTAAGATACTACGAGCAGGCCTTGAAGCTCCGGCCCCAGGATCAGAGCATCGCCAAACTCCTCCTGCAGTGCCAGATGGCCCAGAAGAATTTTGGCCAGGCCTTGAAGCTCATGGAGAAACAGGGCAACCCCGCCGCGCCCCTGGAGATGGCCCGGCTGTATCTCGTGCGGCGTCAATACGAAGGCGTCAAGGCCGTGGTGGCTAAAATTCCGGCGGATTCTCCGGATTACGCCCCGGGGCTGCTGCTCCTGGTTCAGGCGTACCGGGGGGAACAGAACTATCCGGAGACGCTGCGCACCCTGGCCCAACTGGAGGGGAAGATTCCTCCGGCAGACTTTCTCATGGAAAAGGCCAGGACCCTGGAAGCAATGGGGGATAAAAACGCCGTGACGCTCTACCAGGAGATTGTCGCCCTCAAACCCGACTCCCAGGCGGCGCAGGTGGCCCGGGCACGTCAAGCCCGGTCCCGGGGCAATTGGGGGGCGGCCTATAAGGAATTTGCCCAGGCCCTGAAGGAGGCGCCCCAGGACCTTGAGCTACTCAATGAACTGGAGGATGTCCGCCAGCAGATGCGGCCCCAGGTGGCTTCCCGGGGCTTTCCCGGCTCCCGGGGAGAGCGCCGCCCCGAAGAGGCCCAGCGCCCCTGGCAATTCTCCCGCCGCGAACGGGAGCCCCGGGGGCTGGGCCTCAGCAATTATCTGCCCGCCTTTCTCACCGATGTGCTGCCCATCGTCCAACCCGAGTCTCTCTTGATCACCGACAGCAATAAGCTCTCCGCCAGCATCTTCCGGATCGGCGGCGCCTTCTGGATCACCAAGGTGCTGCCGGCCCAACTGGGATTGGAATACCGAGAATACCATCAGAATACCCAGAATGTCAAAATGGGAACCCTCAATTTTGGCCTGGACAAGGTTTATGAACAGCAGGCCACCGCGGCCAGCCGCCTCCGCCGGGCGGAAGTTTCCCTGGGTCTGGGGCCCCTGGCGGTGGATGACCGGTTGAAGCTCAGCGGCGAAATCATTCTGCGGCGGTATTGGCGGCGGGACGACTTTACGGTCGGCCAACGCGGGGAGTACACCATTCCTGCTTCTTCCGGTTACTGGCTTCCTGGTTACTGGAATCAAACTCACACTATCTTCATAGATCCCCAATTCATCGGGCCCACCTTTTCCAGAACTGTCACAAATGTGGCGAGAACCACTCAATTTACCTCAAAAGATTCCCAGAACCGCCTGCTGGGCACCCTGGAGCTGGGTTTTTCACCCGCGCCCAAGACCGATGCCACCTTAAGGTACAGCCGCCGGGATATCTTTGACCAGGAGGCTTCCCTGTTTCCCCGGCTCTACCAGTCGGTGCTCAATCTCACCGCCGCCCGCATCACCACCTATCAGCAGGTGGACCTCTCCTACAATCACCAGTTCCGCCCCGGCTTGGACTGGCGGGGGAACGTTGGCGGCGCCTTCTATTCCGACCAAAACCGGCGCCTCACCCTGTACCAGGGTTTGAAGTGGCAGGCCGTGGGCCAACCCCGCATGCACCTGGAATTTACCCCCCACTACTTCCTGGCATCGTATAGCCAGCGCCATGATGCCTATTTCAGCCCCGAAGTCTATCAGGCCATCGGGTTGGGGGTGGATTTCGACCGGCAGATCTTCCGCCTGCCCACCCTGATCCTCCAGGGAACGGTGCAGGCCGTGGGCCAGCACGGGAATTGGGGTCCGAGCCTCCAGGGTCTGGCCGCCCTGGAATGGGAGTTCGTCCAGAATTTCTATATGGACGTACACGTCTTCTATTTCCGGGAGTGGGTGGATAACTACCGGCTCATGACCGCCGGGGCGTCGTTGCGCTGGAGGTTCTAATACCAAAGAGCAATCAAAAGACTATTTGTTGTCATTCTGAGCGCCGCGAAGAATCTCTCTTTCCTGGTTCCCAAGCTCCTGCTTGGGAACCGCAAATCTAATCCCAAGCTCTGCTTGGGGACATCTTTATATGACGCACAACCTGCTAAATTTGCCTAATTTCTTTCGCCAAGCAGGAGCTTGGCGGACAAGAGGGTTCCCAAGCAGGAGCTTGGGAACCAGGAGTCAAACCAATCTTGGCTTTTCCCTGCGGTTGCCCTTAATCTTCTTCCTGATCCTCAGTCTTTTAATCCTGGGCGGTTGCGCCGAAGTGACCAAACCGACGCCCACGGCCCACCAGGTGGAAGATGCCCAACTGGCCGCGACCAAGCGCCACCCTTACCTGAACTGGTCCGGGGAGCGGGTATCCCGGGTCTTTCTGCGTCTGCTGCCCTGGCTGCCTGTAACTCAGGGCCGCACCTATCCCTTTCTGGGTTTCAACTGGTGGATCACCGCCACCGGTAAGGTGGCGGTGGACCAGGTCTGGCGACCCTCCCCGGCCCGGGAGGCCGAACTGAGGCAAGGAAATATTATCCTGAAGGAACGCGGCCTAAAACAGGGCGATATTATCCTGGCGGTGAACAATTGGCCCATACCCACCGAGGTGGCGGCCTGGGATGAGGCTATAAAAACGACGCGAGATATTTTCAAAGATTTCCTCTTTATCTTGCCCATATATAGTTATGAGCAAAGGTACAAATATAGAAGTGTCCAGAAGTTTGTCTATATGTGGCTTCCCGGCGAACTATTGCCCGCCATCATGTTGGACTTAAAGCATATCAACATTGAAGCCCGGGGACGTTATCTGACGGGGCCGGTGGAGCTGCTCATTCAGCGGGACGACCAAAAAATGACCGCGACCATGTATCCCCAGCTGCTCCCGGCGGAATATGCCATTCGGGTAGACACTAAAGGCAATAGTGTTAATGCCTACGCCGCCCCCGGGGAAATCATCCTGACCCGGCGGATGGTCAGTTTCTGCCTCAATGACGACGAGATGGCCCTGGTTGTAGGGCACGAGATGGCCCATCAGGTCCTGGGACACCGCATAAGAAGAGCGGCGCATCGGGAAATTGCGACATTTGTGGGCGAGACCATTACCGCCTTCAGCACCATGTCCCTCAACCACCTCCTGGACTGGCGGCATGTGATGGTGTCGCCGGACGTGCGCCGGGTAGCCGGAAATGCCGTGGTGAGCGTTTTTTCCCAGGAGGATGAGCGGGAAGCGGATATTTATGGGGCCTGGTATGCTTTCCAGGCTGGCTACAATATTGAGAAGGGGGTAGCCGTTTGGGAGAGAATGGCCGCGGTGGTTAGTCATGACCCGTTTGAAGACAACTATTTCCTGGCGTCCCACCCGGCGGCCATGGAGCGGTTGGCCCGCCTGAAGCTTGTCAGTCAATACTTCATGGCCGGCCGGGCGGCAGAGGTCTTTCTGCAAACCGCGGATTTAAACCGCCGGCCGCCGCCCCCGATGCCCGACGCCCTGGGCGCCCGGTCAGCGCTGCCGCCCCCGGCGCCCCCCGGGGAGGGTGGTTCCCCCCGTTCCGGAGGCTCAAGCCACCGGGAAGGAGACGGTCACCCACGTCCCGCCGGCATCGCTGTCCACCCGGATCTCAGCCTGATAGGGGGCCAGGAGCCGGCGCACCATAAACAGCCCCAGGCCGGCCCGGTCCCCGCCGGGGGTTTGCTTGGTGGTGAAGAAGGGTTGGAAGATCCGGGGTAAATCCGCCGGCGGGATGCCCACCCCGGTGTCGCCGAGGCGCAGTATCATCCGCCGGTCCCGGCAGGCCGTCACCACTGTCAGCTGCCGGCGCTCCGTCCCCGCCATAGCCTCCAGGGAGTTGTCGATGAGATTCCGGAAACTCTGGCTGAAATCGATATAGTGCCCTGAGAATAAGGGCAGGCTGTCCTGGAAGTGAAATTCACCGGTTACCTGGTGTTTAAAAAAGGGGGTGGTCTGATAGAGATCCAGTTCCTGCCGACAGAGCTCATTGAGATCCAGGGGGAACTTCTCCCGGGCGTCCTCATGCACCCCTTGCAGCACCAGACTCCGGCTGATGCCTTGCAGCCGGTTGAGTTCTTGCCGTAATTGGCTGAATTTCGCCTGGCGGGAGTGGTTCAGGGTCACTAGGGGTTCGGCGTCGGCCAGGGGGGATTCGGCGAGCAGGTCCAACTCCTCCTGGGCTTTTTGCTCCAGGAGGTCCAGCTGGAACGAGAGGACCTGCAGCGGGGTGTTCATCTGATGGACAATGCCCAGGCAGCGGCGGCCCACGCTGGAGTGGCGATAGTAGCGCACCAGTTCTTTAAAGCTCCGTTCCAGGACTTCGCTGCCCTCCGAGGTATCCGGCGGCAAAGACGATACCGTGACGGAGTGCCAACGCCCCGGGGAGGTCTCCGGCCCGGGGAGCGGCTCGGCCATGCCTACCTGGGCCTCGGGTTCCCTGCCTGAATCAACCGGCATATGTTTTATCCCCATGAGGTTGCTCGCTTTCTGGGCCCCCAGTCATTGCCTCAAGACGCCCTTCCCACCTGGGGGCGACGCCCGGGTCCCTATTTCCCGGGGGCATAGCAATAAGGCAAGCCGCCTCCCTCCGGGCGTCCCCTTTTCTTATCGGCAGATTTTCAAGCAACATGAATGTGGCCGACGGTGGGATGAGCATCTGGATTCAGTCCTTGCCCCGGTCGGCCTTTCCGACCCTACCCGCCATTTGATACAATGATCCCAGTTTTTTATCCCCCCAAAGATCCATGAGGTGAACTGATGATTAAGAGAGAGGTATGGTATTTCCGGGGCGTGGGTCCGCAGAACACCCCGGCCTGCCTGGAGCTGCTGGAGAAGGCCGTGGCTGAGGGATTTCGCCACCTGGTGGTGGCGTCCACCACCGGCGATTCCGGGGCCCAGGCCGCCCGGCGTTTTGAGGGCAAAGACGTCAACCTGGTGGTGGTGGGGCACTCCGTGGGGTTCAAGGGGCCCAATCTCGACGAGTTTCTTCAGGAGCATCATCAGGAGATCACCCGCCAGGGAGGCAAGGTGCTCAAGGCCACCATCCTCACCCACTCCCTGGAGACGAGCCTGGCGGACCAATTCAAGGGCAGCGCCCCCACCCTGCTCATCGCCAACACCTTGCGGCGCCTGGGCCAGGGCCTCAAGGTTTGCTGCGAGATTGTCATGGAGGCGGTGGATGCGGGCCTTATCCCGGAAGGAGAAGAAGTGGTGGCCGTGGGCGGCACCGCCCGGGGTTGGGACACCGTGGCCATTATCAAGAGCGCCGCGTCCAAACGCTTCCTGCAGCTATCGGTCCTGGAGATCTGGGGCAAGCCCCGGGTGTGATGGGAGAAGGACGGGATTTCCAGGCCCAGGCAGAGCCGTTGCCGGGCGCCATGAGGTGAGGTCGCCTGGCAATGACAAACCGGGTCGAAGTTGGTCAGCTAGGCCGGGGCGGAAGATCAATCGAAAAAATAGACGCTATCATGCGAAATAAAGGCGTTTTAGCGGGAAAGAGGCTCTTTTTGATTTAAGTTCGCGGGGAAAACTCCGAAATATTAAGTAGCGACCGGCAAAACCGGCGGCCGCCTTATCTCCCCCATAAACGGCTCCACGATGGGAAAGATCAGGAGTCGCCTCCCCGCAGGGAATGCGGACCGCGTTCAATTGCGAGGTTAACTATTGTTCAAAAAGCATTATTGCACGCTCTCGGCCGACAAACCTCTAGTAGATCCGCAAGAGGACCAACTGGGGTATGCCCCCTTTGCCAGGCATCTGGCTTTCTCCTTAACCAGAATGGTGCCGGCCGAGGGATTTGTGGTGGCCATCTATGGCCCCTGGGGCTCGGGCAAGACCACCCTGTTGAATTTTCTGTTCCATTACTTTAAACAAGCTCCTGTGGATGAGCAGCCCATTATCGTGCCCTTCAACCCCTGGTGGTTTTCCGGGCATGAAAAGCTGGCCAAGCATTTCTTTGACCAACTCCAAGCCTCCCTGGCCACCAGCGATGTTGACCTGGTCGATTTGCAGGGAAAAATCGCCGAGTTTGCCGATATGGTGTCGGAGTTGCCCGCGAGTATCCACATTCCTTATATTTCCATCGGCAAAATTGCGGTGGAATTCACCCCCATGAAATCTTCCGTTAAAAACGTCATCAAACTGAAAATGGAAATTGCCGAGGAACTCCGGAAGCAACCCCGGCGGATTTTCGTCACCGTGGATGATATCGACCGCCTGAATCCAGAAGAGATCCGGCAGCTCTTCGGGGTAATCAAATCCGTGGCCGATTTCCCCAACGTCGTTTATCTCCTCACCTTCGACAAGAAAGTGGTGATAGAAGCCTTGAGAGAATCCCAGGGGATCTCGGGGGAGAACTACCTGGAAAAAATTGTCCAGTTCCCCTTTGAACTGCCTTTGCCCGACCGGTCTTCCTTGTACCGTTTACTCTTTGCCAGGCTGGAAGACATCATGGCAGGCACGCCGGAAGTTCTTTTTGACCAAACCTATTGGGGCAATGTCTTTATGAGGGGGATTGAACATTTCATCAGCACCCCCCGCAAGATCAATTTGCTGACCAATACGCTGAGCGTCACCTATCCGGCCGTCCAAGGTGAAGTCAACCCCGTGGATTTTATCGGGATCGAGACCCTGCGCATCTTCTGTCCCGAGGCCTATAACATGATCCGGACTTATCCGGAAAAATTCACCGGCCGGGAATGGGTGGCCAGTAAGATCGACCAACTGCGGATCTTTCAGGAATCATGGGTCACCCAGATCGCCGAGGGCAATCGGGAAGCGGTCCGGGGACTGCTGTCGCAGCTCTTTCCCAAGTTGGGAGAAATGTGGGGGGATCTGGGGTTCGAGCCCCCCAATGAGGCCACCTGGCGTAAGCAACTCCGCATCTGTAGTCCGGATATCTTCCCAATATTTTTCCACCTGGCACTGCCCCAGGGAGACATCTCCAATGCCGAGATCATGGTTATTTTATCCCTGGCCGACAACCCCCAGGAATTTTCGGCCCATCTGCTGGACCTGGCAGTTCAGACTCGCCCCGACGGCTTTACCCGCCTCCATGCCTTTTTGGACCGGGTGATGGATTATACCGGCACGGAGATTGCCGTGGAGTCCATCCCGTCGATTTTCCTCAGCCTGTTTGATGTGGGCGATCAGTTTATCCGGTCCGAAGACGAAGGCTCGGGTAAGCTTCCCATCGGCAATGACCAGCGGGTGGCCCAGATAATCTTTCAACTGCTGCGGCGCCTGCCGTGGGACAGCCGCTTTGAGGCCCTGCGGCAAGCCATCACCCAGGGCAGGGCAGTTTTTATCAGCGCCAGGATCGTCATGGAGTTAGGCAAACTCAGCAACAAGCAGGCCGGCGAGGAGGGCCCGAAGCCGGAAGCCCTGATCCGGCATGACGATCTGGTGGGCCTGGAAGGTTTGGTGCTCTCAAAGGTGCGGAACGCGGCCACGGATGAGTCCCTCCTCAAGTGCCCTAAACTGCCGGTAATTCTAGCGCTTTGGAAAGACCTGGCAGGGGACGCCGAACCTATAACCTGGGTTAGCCAGGTGGGGCGCGACGACCGCAACTTAGCGAGTCTGCTGGAAAAATTTATGGAAAAGGAGTTAAGTCACTCCATAACCCAGGTGGACGGCGATTCCCGATACCGCCTGAATCCAAAAGTCCTGACGCCTTTTCTGGATCCGGCAAGCATTCTGGACCGGGCCCGCACCCTGACGGAGAGCGAATGGCTGGGCAAACCACAGAAAGATGCCCTCCGCCAATTCATCAAGCACTTCGAACCCAAAGGCCATTAGATTTTTTTGCGGTTCCGGCTGCACTCCTACTGGCAAAATCCCGCCAAAATAATTTTTCTGAGAACAGGTCGGATGGCCTCAAGCTTAATTACCTATTTTACTTCCAGGTATCTAATGCCCTGCCAATCGGGGCCCGGGGGGTGGTCCCGATAATCGCGGCAGCGGCTAAGGTACTGGCCGGTTGGGCCGTCGCCGGGGAATTGGCGGGAGAGCTCTTCAAAAATCTGGAGGGCGCCGTCCCAGTCCTGGGCCAGGTAGGCCTCAAAGCCACGGCTGAAGCCGGCGCAGAGCCGGGCAGCGTCGTCGCCATCCC
>JAGVPN010000376.1 GCA_020052215.1 Syntrophobacterales bacterium | reverse complement strand
TTGAGGCGCCGGGTATCCACGGAGGTCAGGTTGGCGGCCACTTCGTCTTCCCGGATGGCCGTGATCCCTCGCCCGAAGTTGGAATAGACCAGGTTGCGCAAGACCAACAGGGTCAAGATCACCCAGGCGGCCACCCAGAAAAGCGTGGTAAGGCGGGGCATGCCCAGATAGCCCCGGGGGCCGCCCAGGCTGGGGATATTTTCCAGGACGCTCTTGACGATCATGTTGAAGGCCAGGGTGACGATGGCCAGGTAATCCCCCCGGGTGCGGAAGGAGGGGTAGGCCACCAACAGCCCGGCCAGGGCCGCGGCCGCCCCGCCGACGATAAGGACCGCGGGGAACGCCACAGCCGCCCAGGCCGGAGGGAGCACCGCCACGGTGAGCACCGAGGCCACGTAGGCCCCGATGCCCATGAACCCGGCGTGGCCCACGGAGAATTCGCCCATGTAGCCGTTCACCAGATTGAGGCTTAACGTCAGGATCATGTTGATCCCCACGTACATGAGGATCTGCACCACGTAGGGGTTGAGGGCGCCGGAGGCGGGCAAACCCCAGGCCAGGGCCAGCACCACCGCGAGCCCCAGCCAGACGAGTAGTTTCTTGCGTTTGTCAGAAGTTGTCATTAACAACAATAGATATGTAGGGCGGGCACTGCCCGCCGTTTCCTGTGATTAATTAATGCGTGAGACGCACCTATGAGAAACTTTCAGACCAATAAGCAGTGAGCCGGGAGCCAGATAATGGCGGGCAATGCCCGCCCTACTGCTTACTGACCACTGATCTTCTCACACCCTCTCAAACACCGGGCGGCCCAGGATGCCGGTGGGTTTAAAGATCAGCAGCACCAGGAGCAGGGAGAAGGCCACGAAGTCCCGGTAGGTGGATGACGGCAGCACCAGCGGGGTAAAGACCTCCACCGCGCCCAGGATAAAGCCGCCCAGCATGGCCCCCCGGATGTTGCCGATACCCCCCACTACCGCGGCGATGAAGGCCCACCAGCCGATGCGCACCCCCATCAAGGGGTCCAAAACCGGGTAGGCCAGGCCGTACAGGAGCCCCCCGGCCGCGGCAATGGCGGAACCGATGGCGAAGGTCAGGGAAATGACGTGGTCCACCGGCACCCCCATGAGGGGGACGATGGGCCGGTTGTAGGAAATGGCCCGCATGGCCATGCCCAAAAGCGTCCGCCGCACCAGCAGGTCCAACAGGACCATGAGCACCGCGGCCATGACAATGATGAGCACTTGCAGGGGGGTGAGGGTGAGGCCGGCCACCTCCCAGCGGGTCAGGGGGATGAGGTCCGGGAAGTGCCGGGGCTGCGGCCCCAGGATTCCCAGGGTAAGATTTTCCAGGAAGAGTCCCACTCCCAGGGCGGTGATCACCGCCGAGACCCGGGGGGCCTGGCGCAAAGGGCGGTAGGCCAGGCGTTCGATGCTCACCCCCAGGAGCGCGGTGAGCAGCATACTGAAGGTCATGGCCCCCAGAAAGACCACCACTAACGGGAGTTTTAGCGGCAGGCCCAACAGGAAGACGGCCCCGGCCAGGCTGAGGTACGTTCCCACCATGAAGATATCCCCGTGGGCGAAATTGATCATGGTGAGGATGCCGTAAACCATGGTGTAGCCCAGGGCGATGAGGGCGTAGACGCTCCCCAGTTGCAGGGCGTTCAGGACATTTTGGGCCAGCAGCTGGAACATAGGCTTATTTCCCCGGCTTCAAGGGTGGAGATCACCAAAGGTGACGCAGGCGACCGGCCCGCTCCACCACCAAAAACCAAAAACCATCATTTAAGGTTGCACGGCGGAGAAGTAATTGAATTTTCCGTCCTTAATCTGGAGAATGACGGCGCTTTTGACGGGATCGCCGGTCCCCTGGAACTTCATCTGGCCGGTCACGCCCTGGAATTCCTTGACCGAGGCCAGGGCGTCCCGCACCTTTTTCCGGTCCAGGGCCCCGGCCTGGGTGATGGCAGCGCACAAGAGGCGCCCGGCGTCATAGGTCAGCGCCGCCACATCGTCAGGCTTCTTGCCGTACTTGGCTTCATAGTCCTTGATGAACTTCTGGGCGGTGGGCGTGGCGATGTCCGGAGCATAATGGGTGCTGAAATAGCAACCCTCCAGGGCGGCCCCGCCCAAGGGCAGGAGTTCGGCGCTGCCCCAGGAGTCCGAGCCGATAATGGGGCAGGTGATTCCCAACCGCCGGGCCTGCTGCACCTGCAGAGGGACTTCGTTGTAATAATTGGGAAGGAACAGCACCCCGGGGTTGGCCGCCTTGATGATGGTGAGCTGGGAAGAGAAATCCTTGTCGTCCTTGGTATAGGACTCAAAGGCCACCACCTGGCCGCCGGCCGCCTCGAAGAATTTTTTAAAGAACTCGGCAATGCCTTTGTTGTACTCCGAAGCCACGTCGTAGAGCACCGCGGCGGTCTGGGCCTTGAGGTTTTCCCGGGCGAACTTGGCCATTACCTGGCCCTGGAAATCGTCGATAAAGCAGGCCCGGAAGACAAATTTCTTGCCTTCCGTGGTCTTGGGGTTGGTGGACCAGGGAGTGATCATGATGACGCCGGCATCTTCGCAGATCCGGGCCGCGGGGATGGCATTGCCCGAGGCGTTGGGACCGATAATCGCCAGGACATTGTTCTGGCTGATGAGCTTCTGAGCCGCCGCGGCCGCGGATTCGGCCTTGTCTTCGTTATCCTCCACAATCAATTTTATGGGCAACTGCTGGTCGCCCACCTTGAGACCGCCGGCCTGATTCACTTGGGCCGCCAGGAGTTCCGCGGCCTTCTGGCACGAATCTCCCACCGTAGGCTTGCTGCCGGTAAGTTCGGCGTTGACGCCGAGGCGAATTTCTTTGGTATCCTGGGAGCTGCAGCCCCAGGTCAGTCCCAAACTCATCAACAAAATGGCCACGGTCCACTTGGATCGGATCATGAGTCACTCCTTCCGTGCTGAGATTAAACCAGGCCGGGCACGTCTCCCTGGGCGGTTGTCGGTTAGCAATCTACCAAAGCCGCCATTGTTCCGTCAACTGCAAAGAACCGGAGTTTTTCGTAGGGTGCGTCCCACGCACCAATTATACCGTTTTCGGTTTTCAGTTTTCGGTTTTCGGTTAAAAGACTTTTAATTACCCATAAGTTAACAAATTGGTTTGTTGCAGCAGAAACCGAATTTGGTATTAATCAGATGATCAGAGAAATTGGTGGGCAGTGCCCACTCTAATATTTTTTCATGATGTACGGGTGAGCCGATGGCTTATGGACGACTGCAAAGAACCGGAGTTCGGTCCGGAAGAGTCGGGCCCCGGGGTCCAGCCCCCGGCCGCCTATCCTAAGAGCACGGAATCTCATTGTCATAAAAGTGGTTTCGTCCTACAATGGCGCAGTTCAGGGATTGGCCGTCCCTGTTTGCAGCCCTGTTACGAAAAGTTTTTCGTAGGGTGTGTCCTCCGCACCAATTGATGGCCGGAAACGGCGGGCAGTGCCCGCCCTACACGTCTTTTCATGGTTTACGGGTGGGCCAAAGGCCCATGAAGGACTGACCTGGAATAAAGAGATATTTTATCCTGAAATCACCAGAAGGGAGCCGGCATGGACCGCACCGCCAAGGAAGACACGGGTGTCAAGCAGCAAATCTTACGGCGCATTTATCTGTTTTCCGGGATTGCCGAGGCGGACTTGGCCACCCTGGCCCGCATGGCGGTAAAGAAAACCTTCCCCCGGCAAGCCACCATCTTTGGGGAGGGAAAAGAGGCCCAGGGATTTTATCTGCTGATCACCGGCCAGATAAAACTGTTAAAGAGTTCTTTGGAGGGCAAAGAATACATTATCCGCCTGGTGGGGCCGGGAGAGACTTTTGCCGAGGCCGCGGTTTTCGGAGAAATTCCTTACCCGGCCACGGCCATCGCCTTAGAGGCCTGCCACACCTTATTCTTTCCCAAGGCGCCGTTTCTGCAGCATCTGGCCGCCTCCCCGGCCCTGGCCCGCAATATGCTGGCCACCTTGAGCCGCTTGATGTTTCACCTGACCAAACAACTGGAGGACCTCTCTCTGAAAGAAGTATCAGCCCGGCTGGCCCGGTATATATTGGAGAGATGCCAGCATACGCACGGCGAAATCGCGGCCGGACTGCACTGCGAATTGCCCACTACCAAAACGCAGCTGGCCGCTTACCTGGGTACTATCAGCGAAACATTGTCTCGAACGTTATCCCGATTTAAGAGTTTGGGCTTAATAGAAGTGGATAAGGGCAAAATAACCATCGTTGACCCCGTTGCATTACACAAGATGGCCCTGGGAACTAAATCTTGAGTTGTCCCATTCCATTTTGCGGTGACTAATTAATGAAAAATTGGCAGGGTACACAAAAAAAAGTTAAGTTAGTTAAAAAATTTCTTGACAAGAGAAACTACACGTACATATAACCTTTCATAAAGGTTGCATCAAAATTAATCCAGACGCAATAATTAAAAACGATTTTGAGAGGTATAACGTTTATGGCGACTGAGGCACTCAAATTAACGGCCCAGATTGTAATTTCCCACGCGTCAATGAGCGAACTCACCCCTAAAGAATTAGTTGATGAAATTAAAGTCATCTATAATGTTTTAACCGCTCTTGAAAGCAGCGAGGCCCTGCTGGAGGCCGCCGAGGGGGGTGCCGAGCCAGGACCGGAGGCGGAAGTACTGAAGAAACCTTCGATTCCGCTGGATGAAATTGTCAAAGAAAAGTATGTCGTCTGTCTGGAATGCGGCAAGAAGATGCGGACTCTCAAGGCGCACCTGCGTAAAGCCCATCACCTGGCCCCGGCTGAGTATTTCCGGCGATACAGCCTTGACCCCAAAAAATATCCTCTGGTATGCAAAGAATACTCCGAACAGCGGCGTAAACTGGCCAAAGAAAAGGGCTTGGGAGAACGGGGTTTCCGGCGCAAAAAAGCCTCGGCCTAAAGAGCGTGAACTTAAAAGCATTTATCAGTATTCCTCGGTTCGTCAACCAAGCGGCGCGGTAACGTCTGCCCTCAGGTCCGGGTTATGGGGACGCGATTCGCCAGGGACCGACAACGGTCCCTTGGCATTTGGCGACTCCCCGGTTGGGGGGATTACCGGAAGCCGCCGCCAAGACCAAGTTGCCGTCATAAAGATAATTCTGGCTTTATAATCGCACCCCTGTAGGGGCGGTTCGCGAACCGCCCCTACAATTCGGATTATTACTTGTTTGACGGCAACTTTGGTATAAGACCTGCCCAACTGAGCCGGGAAACCGGCGCCCAGTGAATAATTTCCCGTCATCCAGAACTTCCCCCCCTTGACTCCCCCAGGTTTGCAGGGATCAAGGTTCTTGAGTTTTGCGGCCAGGGGGGTTAAATTAAGCCATTATGCGATTAAGTCTTAATTGGCTAACTGATTTTGTGGACCTCAGCCTTTCGCCTCAGGCCCTGGCAGATCGACTGACCATGGCCGGCCTGGAAGTGGAGGCCGTGGAGGCGGTGACTCCGGAGTTTTCCGGGGTGGTCGTAGGCAAAGTCTTGAAGGTGGAACGCCACCCCCAGGCGGATCGCTTGCAGGTGGCGGAAGTGACCACCGGCAGCCTGACCTACCGGGTGGTGTGCGGCGCTCCCAATGTTGCCGCCGGGTTTCTCTACCCCTTTGCCCCCCCCGGGGCCATCCTGTCTGGCGGCCACCGGCTCAAGGCCGCCAAGCTGCGGGGGGTTCTCTCCGAAGGCATGCTCCTGGCGGAAGATGAGCTGGGATTGTCTGCCGATCATGCGGGGCTGATGGAGATTTCCCAAGATCTGGCGGTGGGCCGGGACTTCGCCGAAGCCCTGGGTCTGGCGGACGTGGTCCTGGAAGTCGCCATTACCGCCAACCGCTCCGACTGCCTGAGCGTCCTGGGTCTGGCCCGGGAGGTGGCGGCGTTGTTGGATGCACCCCTGCGCCATCCCGAAGTCAACGTGGCTGCGGCCGCGGCCCCCGGGCTTCAAGGCCGGGTGACCATCCTGGACCCGGTGCACTGCCCCCGTTATGCCGCCCGCCTGATGACCGGGCTGACCGTGGCGCCCTCGCCCTTCTGGATGCGCCGCCGCCTCCAACTGGCGGGCTTAAGGGCCATCAACAACCTGGTGGATGTCACCAACTACGTGCTCCTGGAGTTCGGCCAGCCCCTCCACGCCTTCGACTTCCAGCGTCTCCGGGGCGGCGAAATCGTGGTGCGCCTGCCCAAGAGCGGCGAGGGCAGTTTCACCACCCTGGACGGCGTTGAGCGGGACCTTAACCCCGAGACCCTGCTGATTTGCGATGCCCAGGGCCCTGTGGCCCTGGCCGGGGTCATGGGGGGGCTCGATTCAGAGGTCACCGCCTCCACCACCCAGGTGTTGCTGGAGAGCGCCTATTTCAATCCCCGCACCATCCGCCGGACCGCCAAGCGCCTGGGGCTGAGCACCGAAGCCTCCTACCGGTTCGAGCGGGGGGTGGACCCGGATGGGGTGATCCATGCCCTGGAGCGGGCCACCCAGCTCATGTGCGAGGTGGGGCGAGGCCAGGTGGCGGCTAAGCGCCTGGATGAGTATCCCGCGCCCATACAACACCCCCGGCTGAATCTCAGGGTTTCCCGGGCCAACCAGGTGCTGGGCACCGACCTCAGCCCGGAGCAGATGCTGCACCTGCTGCGGCGTCTCCATCTGCCGGCCCTGGCCCTGGATGGGGAAAACCTGGTGTTGCAGGTGCCCCCCTTCCGGGGCGACCTGGAGCGGGAGGTGGACCTCATCGAGGAGATCGCCCGCCTGGCCGGGTATGACGCCATCCCGGTGACCCTGCCCCGGGGGGTGGTGGCCACGCCCCGGCCCGGCCCCGAGGTTCGCCTGTTGGCCGCGGCCAGGCAGCTGCTCGAGGGCCTGGGGTTCTTCGAGGTGATTACCTATGCCTTCCAGCCGGACCGCCTGGGGAGCCTGCTGACCGCGGACGAGGCCGCGCCGGCGGCGCTGCGCCTGGCCAACCCCTTGAGCGAAGAGCAAGCCATGATGCGCACCTCGCTCTTGCCCGGGCTGCTGGACACTCTGCGCCGCAACACCTTGAAGCAGGCCCTGGATGTGCGCCTGTTCGAGATCTCCAAGGTCTTTCTCCCCCGGGCCGGGGAAGACCTGCCCCAAGAGGAGCACCGGCTCACCGGGCTGATGTACGGCGCCCGGGAAGACGCAGCCTGGAATACCACCCGGGACCCGGTCAATTTCTTTGATCTCAAGGGATTGGTGGAGACCCTGTTGGAAGGCCTCCTGATCCCTGAGGTGACTTTTACCCCAGATGGCCTGCCAGAATACCTGCGCTATGGGGCCCGGGTGTTTTCCGGGAGCCGGGAGCTGGGGGTCCTGGGGGAACTCCGGCCGGACATCGCTGAGCGGCTGGACCTGGAGGGCGATATTTTTGGGTTCAATCTCAAGTTCGCCGCCCTGTGCCAGGCCGCCATTCCTCCCCGCTTCACGCCCTTGCCCCGCTATCCCGCGGTTTACCGGGACATCGCCCTGGTGTTGGCTGAGAGCGTCCCCGCCGCCCGGGTGACGGAGGCCCTGTATTCGTATGGCCGTCCCTGGTTGGTGGAAGCGGTCCTCTTTGACGTCTACTCCGGCGACCCGGTGCCGGCCGGCAAGCGGAGCCTGGCCTTCCGCCTGTCTTATCGCGACCCGGAGCGGACCCTGACGGACGATCTGGTAAACTCCCATCATCAGGCCCTGGTTGCGGCCCTGGAAAAAGATCTGGGGGCGGAACTGCGTTAAGGAGAGAGTGGAAGAGGATATCCCCCGCAAAGCCTTTTATACTATCGGTGAGGTGAGCCGCATCACCGGGGTCAATACCCACGTGCTGCGGGACTGGGAAACCCGGGGCAAGCTCCTGAAACCCACTCGCCGCGGCTCCCGGCACCGCCAGTACCGCCCTGCCGACATTCAGCTCATCCTGGAGATCAAGCGCCTGCGGGAAGAGGAAAAACTGTCTCTTACGGCCATGCGCCGCCAGATGAACCATAAGCCCGAGCATCATCGCCTGGCGCCGCCCCGGTCCCTGCCCCCCAACTCCCTGGACCACCAGGTGTTGACCCTGCTGAAGACCATCCGGGACGAGTTGCTGGCGTTGAAAGAGTTCCTGGATTAAGGTTAACCTCGGTTTAATGCTGGTTAATTCTGGTTCCCAAGTTAAACTTGGGAACCAGTCACTCATGGGCCTTAGACCCACCCATAAATTATGAAAAGCTGGTATTGACTGGTGGCACAGCCTTTCCAGGCTGTGCACGACTAACCTGCTTCCTTGACGCACTTTCCATAGGGCGGGCTGTGCCAGCCGAATGCTGGCGGCCACAGGCTACCCTATAAAAACTGACCTCAACTTGGCATCAATCCCCTCAAAAAAACTTCATAGATGATGACTTTTCGGAATAGATGCATATCTTTCCATTAACAATTTTGTGAAGGCTTTTTAGGAAGGCGGTTTCCTAGCCTGTAGTGCCCGGTCTCCTCGGGGTTCCGAACCCTTCACGCCCGAACGCGCCTGTCCGAACTCCGGAGAATTTTATCAATTTTTGTCCTAAGTCAAGGCTGCGACTCCTGACCGGCAGTAGATTAAGAGCCACAAGGGTTTTGGCAAGCCCAACCACAGGGTTTCAGAAATACAAAATTCAGGAGGTTGAATATGTTTTGTTATCAGTGCGAACAAGCGGCCAAAGGTGAGGGGTGCACGGTTCTGGGCGTGTGCGGCAAGAATGCCGAAGTGGCGGCCTTACAAGATTTATTGATCTACAGTCTCCAGGGGTTGTCCCAGGTGGCCGTGGAAGGCCGCAAGGTGGGCGTCAGCGACCGGGAGGTCAACGCCTTTACCTGTGAGGCGGCGTTTTCGACTTTGACTAATGTGGATTTCGATTCCCAAAGGTTCGTCAAACTCATCAATCAAAGCATCCAACTGCGGGATAGCCTCAAGGCCAAGGTCGAGGCCAAGGGGGGCAAAGCCGATTTTACTGTCGGCCCGGCCACATTGAAGCCCGAAGCCACCCAAGAGGGACTGGTCAAGCAGGCGGAAGCGGTGGGCCTCAAAACCTATCCCGCCGCGGATGCCGATATCCTGGCCCTGAAACATACCCTGCTGTTCGGCATCAAGGGGGTCTGCGCCTATGCCGACCACGCCCAGCTTTTGGGGCAGGAGGACGACAAGGTCTATGCCTTCGTCCATGAAGGTCTGGCCGCCATCGCCGCCCAGGACCTGGGGTTGAACGACCTGTTGGGCCTGGTGCTGAAATGCGGCGAGATCAACTTGAGGGCCATGGAACTGCTGGATGCGGGCAATACCGGCCGGTACGGCCACCCCGTGCCCACCAAGGTTCCCCTGGGGCATAAGAAAGGCAAGGCCATCCTGGTTTCCGGCCACGATCTCCTGGATCTGGAGGAGATTCTCAAGCAGAGCGAAGGCAAAGGCATCAACGTTTACACCCACGGCGAAATGCTCCCCACCCACGGCTACCCCGGGCTCAAGAAGTACCCCCATTTCTACGGGCACTACGGCACCGCCTGGCAGAACCAGGCCAAGGAGTTCGCCCAGTTTCCCGGGGCCATCGTCATGACCACCAACTGCATCCAGCGGCCCCAGGAGGGTTATGCCCCCAACCTGTTCACCCGGGGCCTGGTGGGCTGGCCGGGCATCACCCATATCCCGGACCTCAACTTCAAGGCGGTGATCGATAAGGCCTTGGCCTTGCCGGGATTTAGCGAGGACGTCAACGGCAAGTCCGTCATGACCGGCTTTGCCAGGAACGCCGTTTTAGGCGTGGCGGGAGCGGTCATCGAGGCCGTCAAGAACAAGCAGCTCCGGCACTTCTTCCTGGTGGGCGGCTGCGACGGGGCCAAGCCCTCCCGCAACTATTACACCGAGTTCGTGGAGAAAGTACCCAAGGACTGCGTGGTCCTGACCCTGGCCTGCGGCAAGTTCCGGTTCTTCGACAAGGACCTGGGCGATATCGGCGGCATTCCCCGGCTCCTGGACGTGGGCCAGTGCAACGATGCCTACTCCGCGGTCCAGATCGCGGTGGCCCTGGCCAACGCCTTCGGGGTAGGGGTCAATGACCTGCCCCTGTCCATTATTTGTTCCTGGTACGAACAGAAGGCGGTGGCCATCCTGCTGACGCTCCTTTACCTGGGCATCAAGAACATCCGCCTGGGGCCGAGTCTGCCGGCCTTCATCACCCCCAACGTCCTGGACGTGCTGGTGAACAACTTCGACCTCAAACCCATCACCACCCCGGATGCGGACCTGAAGGCCATCCTGGGCTAATCCAGCCTTGAACCGGAGGAAGGGGACCGGCTGCTTCGGAGTCCCCTCCTCCGCCCTGTTTGCCGATTCCTCCTTACTGCCGCCAGCTGACCATTGATTTCTTTAATTGGAACTCGGCTAAAAATATTCTAAAATTGCCGTCAAGCAGTTCCCGGGGATGAACCCGAGATTTCCCGGGGGATTTTAGTTGCCGGCGGTCAACCCCCATTCCGGAGGAATAACCGCAAAGACGTCCCTTATGAGAGGCAGAGGAGAGCGCGATGCCCGGTCATCGATCCCAAACGGCAAAGTGTAGGCTGGCAACCCTGCTTGGTTGGTCATGGATAATCTTCGGTCTGGTGATGCCGGCTGGGGCGGAGGTGGCAAATTTTCAAGAATTGTTGCCTTTTGTGGATCTGAAAATCCCCGGCTGGACCATGGTAGGCAAGCCCAGCGGCGCCACCCTGCAACAGGGGAAAGTGATGGTAAGCGAAGCCAGGGGCTCGTTTAGGGCCGGTAACCAGACCCTGGAGATTATCATTATGGATTTCCTGGGCAAGACCATCCCCTTCCTGACGGGGCAACAATTGCAAATGGAGAACAGCGAAGAGACCGTGCGCCTCACCGAGGTGCTGGGCTTCAAAGCCTCTGAAACCTTTCACCACCGGGACAAGCAGGGTGAGTTGAACATCAGTGTGGCGGACCGGTTCTGGGTGAAAATCGACGGCGAGGGCATCGAGAATCTCGAGGTGTTAAAAAAGGTGGCCCAACAGATGGATTTGAAAAAACTGGCCACCCTGGCCAAGTAGGCCGGTGGCCAAGGTGTTACGCCGGCTGGAAATCTGGGGCGACTCTGAAGAGCGGGGACGCCGCCATGGACAAACCCTGGGGGCCGACATCCGCCTGCTCCGCCGGGCGGTCCTCACCTACCTGGCCCGGATCAGCCTCTATGCCGGAGCCCTGCCCCTTTATGGTCTCCTGCAGTGGTTGGCCCGGGGGTTCTGGCCCTATATCCCTCCCCACCTGCAGCAGGAGATGGTCGCCCTGGCCGCCGGGGCCGAAGTCAGTCTGGGGAGCATACTGCTCCTGAACGGGTTGGATGACCTGGCCAATAACAGCCCCCGGTGCTCGGCCCTGGCGGTGGGTGACCGCCGCACCGCCCATGGCGACTATGTGATGGGGCGCAACCTGGATTATCCGGTGTTCACCGAGCCCCTAACCGAACTCCAGACCCTGTTTCTCATAGAGCCGCATCAGGGTCAACGTCTGGCCTCCCTGGCCTGGCCGGGATATGTGGGGGTATGCACCGGCATCAACGCTTCCGGCGTGGCCCTGGCCCAGCTCTCGGCCATGAGCCGGGACCGCGCCCTCAAAGGAACCCCGGCGGCCCTGCGCTTTAGGCAGGCCCTGGAAGACGGGGATACCGTGGCTGCGGTGGCCGCCCGGGTCCTCGAGATGCCCGGCACCATCGGCAACAATCTCATGCTGTGCGGGCCCCGGGAAGCCATGGTGTTGGAGATTTCGGCCCGGCAGGGGGCGGTGCGCCATCCGGAGAGCGGCTTGCTCACCGTCACCAACCACTATCAAAGCCCGGCCATGCAGGGGCTGAAAGGGCGCTTTCCCCCCCGACCCCCCTATTCCGTGCTCTCCTCTTATCATTTCACCGAGGCCTACAGCCAGGCCCGCAACCACCGGCTCCAGGAGCTGGCCTCAGACCGCGGCTTGGGTCCCATGGACTTACAAAAAATTCTCGCCGACCCCGGCATCGCCAATGCCGGCACCGCGGTCTGCACCGTGTTTCACCCCGCCCACCGGCTCTTATGGGTGGCCCAGGGCGAGACTCCCCCGGTGAACCGGGGACCCTTTGTGGCCATCAAATTATGGGATTGACCGGGCCGGAATCCGGCCCTCCTAGCCGGGGGATGGTCCTCGGCCAACCCGGCGTCGATCCGATCCGTCTTGACAGAGTGCCTGAATTTGATATTATTTTTTACGTGGGCGATTAGCTCAGGTGGATAGAGCGTTGGTCTCCGGAACCAAAGGCCGGGCGTTCGAGTCGCCCATCGCCCACCATAATGAAATCAAGGGGTTAGCCTAAGAACTAACCCCTTTTCTTTTGCCGTCAAGATTAAATTCCAACCCTATTTCCAACCTATCAGGCAAATTGGAGCCTTAAAGGGATAGAGCTGCGTCCTTGAGCCTGGCCGGATCGTCTCTCCTATGGGCTTCTCGGAAGCCATTGCCGGGAGCCATGATTGGAACACAAAGGATAGGGCCGGGGCCGGGCCGGGGGATAACCTGGGGTTAACCTGCTCCTGGGGGTCGCTCTTGCTGCCCCCTCTCGGGATGCTGGCTCCCTGCCTCACATTGCCCTGGAAAAATCTTCTCCCCGCCCGCCCTTGACGCTTCCCATGGGGTGAAGGGAATAGACAAGGGGGCCGCCCTCACTGTTCAACCTGGGGGTTCTCAGAGGGTCGTTTGAGGGCAAGGGAGCCGGTCAAAGGTAAACGGAGATAAGAGGAGCATTGAGATAGGGTGCCTGGTGCGTCCCTTGCATAGACCCGCGTTACCGTCCACCACCTGCCCCTGTGGTGCGCCAGCAACCCCGCCGCGGCGCCGGCACGGTCACCCCGCCCTGGCGTGCTCCGGCCAGCCCCCCCCTACCCCTACCCCTACCCCTGGCCCGGCTCTCGTCCGTACTGTCAGCCCCGGACCCAAACACCGATACCGGGGAAGTACCTTTAACTCCCCCCTTACTGATATGCTCGGTCAACACCCGACATCAAAAATTTCGCCTATGCCGTTTTTGTCCCAGGAAACCCCCGGCAGAAAAAGCCCCCCCTGGATGGGACCCGCCCCAAAAAATTTCAAAGCAAAAATATGGCCATTCCGAAACCCCGCTCGAAATTTTCCTTATCTCAGAAATCCTTGCGGTTTTGTGCTATAAGGGAAATACCTTACAGGTAAAGCCGATGATCGACCCCTTTAAAACCTATCTCCAATCCCTGCAAGCTGATTTGGCCAGAGGGAACGCCTCAGAGCATACCCACAGGCCCGCCCTCAAAATCCTCCTGGAATCCTTGGGGGAACGCCTCACGGCCACCAATGAACCCCGGCAAGTTACCGAGTGCGGCAAGCCCGATATGGCGGTTTACCGGGGGCCGGTGCTCCTGGGTTATCTGGAAGCCAAGGACGTAGGGATTAGTCTGGACGCAGAGGAACGAGGCCCCCAGCTAAAGCGATACCGGGAAGCCCTGCCTAACCTCATTCTGACTGACTACCTTGAATTCCGCTGGTATGTGAACGGTGAACGCCGGGCCGTGGTTTCCTTGGGGGCCGCAGAACGGGACGGTAAGGTCAAGGTCAAGAAAGAGGCCCTGGACGCCGTGGGGGAGCTACTGGCCCAATTCCTTGCCCTGACTCTACCATCCATTGGCACGGCCAAAGAGTTAGCCCTGAGAATGGCGAAGCTGGCCGGTTTAATGCATAATGCCGCCCTCAAGACCCTGGAAATTGAGCCTGACACGGGCACCCTCAAGGGCTGGCAGGCCGCCTTTGAAAAGACCCTGGTTCCTAACCTCTCCCCAGAGCAATTTGCCGATATGTACGCCCAGACCCTCACCTATGGCCTGTTTGCCGCCAGGGTGACGGTAGGGACGGGCCAGGACTTGCGCCGGGATACCGCCGCCGGGTTATTGCCGGAAACCAACCCTTTCCTCAAGAGGCTTTTCTATCATCTCGCCGGGCCAGACGTTCCCCCCACGGTGTCTTGGGTTGTTGACGATATGGTGAGCCTGCTTAACGCCGCCGATATGGAAGCCGTAATGTCCGATTTTGGCCGGGGGTCCCTGGAAAAAGACCCGGTAGTCCATTTCTATGAAACCTTCCTGGCGGCCTATGACCCGGAAAAGCGCAAGGTCCGGGGGGTTTACTACACCCCTGAACCCGTGGTGTCATATATCGTGAGGGCCATTGATTATCTACTCAAGGAACGCTTTAACCGCCCGTGGGGGCTGGCCGACCGGAACACCCTGATTCTTGACCCGGCCTGCGGCACGGGGACTTTCCTCCACAGCGTCATTGCCCTGATTTATGACACCCTCTGCGCCCAAGGCCAGGCCGGGGGCTGGGCTTCTTACGTTTCCCAAAGCCTCTTGCCCCGCATATTCGGATTTGAGCTTCTTATGGCCCCTTACGCCGTGGCTCACCTCAAGCTGGGGTTGCTCTTGCAGGAAAGGGGTTACGACTTTCCGACTGGGGAACGCCTGGGGGTCTATCTCACTAACACCCTGGATGAAGGATTCAAGAAGGCAGAGGTCTTGCCCCTGGCCGGGTTCATTACTGAGGAAAGCAACAGCGCCGCCCGGATTAAGAAAGACGACCCGATTGAGGTTATCTTGGGAAATCCGCCGTATGCGGGCCACTCCGCCAATGCCAGTTTGCGCCGGGAAGTGGGGTTGACCGGGACGGTAAAAGCCGTGCGGACCTTCATAGGCCGCTTGATTGAAGACTATAAGCAGGTTGACGGTAAGCCCTTGGGAGAAAAGAACCCTAAAGTGCTCCAAGATGATTACGTCAAGTTTCTCCGGTGGGGCCAATGGCGCATTTCCCAGACAGGCCGGGGCATCCTGGCCATGATTACCAATCACGGTTATCTGGATGGCCCCACCTTTCGGGGGATGCGGCAACAGCTAATGCAGAGCTTTAGCGAAATCTACCTGCTGAACCTACACGGCAACGCCAGGAAAAAAGAGGTTTGCCCGGACGGTTCCAAAGACGAGAATGTCTTTGACATTCAACAGGGGGTGGCTATCGGGATTTTTGTCAAGGAACCCGGCGATTCCGCCGAAGCACGGATTTACCACGCCGACCTGTGGGGATTGCGAGAGGGCAAGTATCAAGCCATGGCTGACATGGAGATAGGGAGCACCCCCTGGCAGGAACTTCAGCCTGTCCCGCCCTTTTACCTTTTCGTGCCCCAGGCGGTTCACTTGCGTGCCGAGTATGAGAAGGGCTGGCGGGTAAATGAAATATTTCCTTTGAATGTTGTTGGGCTTTTTACGTCTCGTGACCACCTTGCCGTTGGCTGGTCACAAGAAGAGGTTTGGGAAACAGTGCGAGACTTTGCTGCCCTCCCGGAAGAGCAAGCCCGTGAAAAGTATAAACTGGGGCAAGACGTTCGAGATTGGAAAGTTAAATTGGCTCAGGCCGACATAAAAAAAAGCGGGCCAACAAAAAAATTGGTAGTACCCATTCTCTACCGTCCTTTTGATGTGCGATTTACTTACTATACGGGCAAATCAAGAGGTTTTATTTGTATGCCAAGGCCGGAAGTCAATAGCCATATTTTATCAGGGAAAAACATAGTATTAATGACATCCAGATTGACTAAAGGTGAAGAATTTGCTCACGTCCAAGTTACTAGAAATATTATTGAAAAAATCTGTATGTCCTCCAAGACATCAAATAATGGTTTTGCTTTTCCCCTATACCTTTATCATTCGGTGTTTGGGCAGGTGAACCGAACCCCGAATATCAACCCCGTATTTATTAAAGACCTTTCCGGCAAAGTGGGGATAGCCTTTGTACCAGAGGGCCGGGGCAACCTGGAAACCACCATGGGGCCAGAGGACGTGTTTTCCTATGCCTACGCCGTGTTCCACTCCCCCACTTACCGACAACGGTATGTTGAGTTTTTAAAAGGTGACTTCCCCCGTCTTCCCCTTACCGGCAACAAAGCCCTCTTTGCCGCCCTGGTGGGCCTGGGGGCGGAAATGGTTTCCCTCCACCTGATGGAATCCCCCCGCCTGGAAAACTTCATTACCCGGTTCCCCATCCCCGGCCCCCAGGTAGTGGAAGGGGTCCGGTATGAAGACAGCGCCAGGCGGGTTCATATCAACTCTGAGCAATACTTTGAAGGTATCCCGCCTGATGTGTGGGCCTTCACCATAGGGGGCTATCAGGTCTGCCACAAGTGGCTCAAAGACCGCAAAGGCCGGACCCTCTCCTTTGAAGACCTTCACCATTATCAAAAGGTCATTGTGGCCCTGGCCGAAACCATCCGCCTCATGGGAGAGATTGACGCCGCTATAAACACCCATGGCGGCTGGCCCATTGACCTGGGGCATAACCCTATCCAGATATAGCCCTTACCTTTTCAGAGGAACCATGCTTGAAAATTGATACCGAGTTTGAACGCCGCCTGCGGGAAATCCTCACCGAATACCCCGAAATTGACCCGAGGTGGGCCGCGTTAGCCCTCAAGGGCCAACCCGAAGCCACTAACGAACAGATCGCCCACCTCATCACCCAACTCTCCAAGTTTTCGCCAGTGCGAAGCGGAGCGGCCCCGGGCAAGGTGGACCGGTCCCGGAAGCCCTCGAAGCGGACCGCGACGCCGCCGGACTTGGCACGGGTGCTGGAAGAGTAATGGGCCAAGAAGTACCCGCAATACCCCCTGGGGCCCCGGAAGGAGAAGGCACCGGCTCCGGTGAACCCGGGTTCAGTCGCCCCCGATAAACCCGTTGAACCCGGCCCCAAAGACTTAGACTCTACCTCAACCGGCCCGGGTTCGCCGGGATGGAAGGCCGCCCAGACCCTTCTGGAGATGCCCAAAGCCGACGACCACTATATCGCTGTTCTTTCCAAGGTAAGCCCCAAAGAGGCGGAACGGGGCGCGCCGAAGCCCTCCAAGACGATTTCACAGCCTTCGGAGTCGGAGGGAAAAAGCCTGTCGATACTTCTGGCCCGGGCGCTCCTCAAAAAGGACCCGAACTCCCTGGCGGCAAAAACGCACTTGGCGCAACACGATCCCAATAGCGTTCCAGAGATAAGAACTGTCATGGACCAGGAGAACGAACACATAACCGATGGTGAACGCCCCGGCGACCAGCCGGAACCGGATTTCTCGTGGGAAGACCTCGAAACCGGAAAGCCTGGCCAACTGGCACTCTTTACGCCCTTCCCTACCGTGGCAGAACGAGCTTTCCTGGTGCTGGCCCGCAAATGGCATGTAGATGTCCAAGCGGTCGGCAAGGATATTTCCCTTCCGAGGGAGGTTGACATCCTTGCCTTGTCCTGTCTTCTTCTCGCCGTGGAATGGGGGAATAAGTTTACCGATGTGGCCCG
>JAGVPN010000355.1 GCA_020052215.1 Syntrophobacterales bacterium | reverse complement strand
GTGCACAACCGGGTGCGGAGCCTGGCCACCTGGACCCGCCATGTCCGGGAAATGGTGCCGGAAGCCCGGGTGGCCATGGCCCATGGCCAGATGCCGGAAAAGGAACTGGAGGGGGTCATGGTGCGTTTCTGGCGCCGGGAGGTGGATGTCCTGGTGTGCACGGCCATCATCGAAGCCGGCCTGGACATCCCCGCGGCCAACACCATCATTATCAACCGGGCGCATACGATGGGTTTGGCCCAGCTCTATCAGCTGCGGGGCCGGGTGGGACGCAGCCAGGCCCAGGCCTACGCCTACCTGCTGGTCCCGGATGAAGCGGCCCTCACCCGGGAGGCCCAGAAGCGCCTCAAGGCCCTGATGGAGTTCACGGAGCTGGGTTCCGGGTTCAGGATCGCCATGCACGACCTCCAGATCCGGGGAGCCGGCAACCTGTTGGGACAGGCCCAATCAGGCCACCTGGTGGAGGTGGGCTACGAGCTCTATCTCCAACTGCTGGAGTCGGCGATTCGGGAATACAAAGGGGAACCCATGGAGGAGACGACGCCGGACCCGGAGATCCATCTGCCCCTGGCGGCTTATCTTCCCGAGGATTATGTGCCCGATGTGCAGCAGCGCCTGGCTCTCTACCGGCGCCTGTCGGGTCGGCTGACGCCGGAGATGGTGAGCGAACTGGAAGAGGAATTTCTTGACCGCTTCGGGCCGCTGCCCCCGGAGGGGCGCAATCTCCTGGCGGTGGTGCGGGCCAAACACCGTTTGCGGCAGTTGGGGGTCAGGCGGCTGGATTTTCAGGACAGCTTCGCGGTGCTGCAATTTGCTCACCCGGAACGCCTGGATTTGCCGCGTTTGCTTGACATCCTCAAGAAGCGGCCCCGCGCCGTTGGCCTTACTCCGGATCAATCATTGCGGATTCGCCTCCCGGAAACCGAACCGGTACTTGGGCGGTTGCAAAACTGCTTGAAAGAATTGGAAACATTTGTTAAGGCTGTAGGAGAGGATGAAATTCATGACCAAAACTGAGGGGCGTTGGATGATTGCTCTCGTCGCCGTCCTGTTCCTGTTGACCCTGGCGGGGACGGGTGTGGCCGAGGTGGTTGACCGGATTGTGGCCGTGGTCAACAACGATATAATCACCATGTCAGAGTTACAGAACATGGCCAAGACCATCGAAGCCCAGTCGGGGGTTAAGCCCACGGGGCAAGATCAGAAAAAGATGCAGAGCGAGATGCTGGAGGCGTTGATTGATCGCAAGCTGGCCAAGGTCGAGGCTCAGCGCCGGGGTATCGTGGTGTCCGAAAAAGAAGTAAACGAGGCGGTGGCCCGCTTCAAACAGCGCAGTAACATTCCCGATGACGAAACCCTGGCCAAGGGTTTGTCCCAAGCGGGGCTCTCCTTAAAAGAATTCAGACAGCAAATTTCGGATCAAATAATCCAGGAGCGGCTGCTGGCGGTGGTGGTGGGGGCAAAGGTCAGTGTCAATGAAGCCGAGGTTCGCCGCCTTTATGAACAGCGATTTAAAAAAGGCGGCGCCCAGGTGCACATCGTCACCGTCAGGATGCCTTTCCCCGTCGGGGCCACCGAGGCGCAAAAAGAGGAAACCAAGCAGAAAGCCGAGACCATCTTGAACGCCGTAAAACGGGGCGAGTCTCTGGCGCAGGCCGCCGGCCAATTCTCTCTCAAGCCTTCGGATGTGGGGTTTGTGGCTCAGAGCGACTTGGATCCGCGGCTGGCCGAATACCTGGAGCAACTGAAACTGAAAGAGGTGGCCCCGGTGCTGACCCAGGAAGGGATTCAATTGATGCAGGTGGTGGGCCGCCGAAGCGGCGAGGCCCGCCCCTTTGAAGAGGTGGCCCCGGAAATTCGCCGAATCTTGCAGCAGCAGGAGATGGAAAAGTATTTTGCCGATTGGGTCAAGACCTTGCGGGAAAAGGCCCACGTCAAGATCATGTTGTAGGAGTGAGCCGTGAGCAGTAAGCAGTTAACGTAGGGCGGGCACTGCCCGCCATGTAGGGTGCGCCCTGCGCACCATCCCCGGCCCCTAACCAGTATGAAAGGAACATTGGTTATGATCTCCATAGATCAGGCTCAAAAGTTCGGTCAGGAATGGGTGAACTCGTGGAACTCGCACGATCTGGACCGGATTCTGTCGCACTACGCCGATGATTTCCAGATGACCTCGCCCTTTATTGTGACGATGATGAACGAGCCAACCGGCACGATCAAAGGCAAAGAAAAGGTGCGGGCCTATTGGGCCCAAGCCCTGGTGCGCCTCCCGGATCTGCATTTTGACCTCATTGAGGTCCTGGCGAGCGTGGACAGCATCACTATCTACTACCATGCCGTCCTGGGCAAACGGGCCGCGGAAGTGCTCTTTTTCGACGATAACGGCAAGGTCAGGCGAGCCGTGGCTCATTACAATTCGTAACGATAACGGAACCTTGCAGACAAGGTTCCGCCAGGATAAATCAAGCGATCCCGATTATGCCGACCACCATTACCAGTGCCGCCCCGCCAGTTGACATCGCTTCCCTGGCCCAGCATATCGGGCAGAGCGTGACCCTCCGGGGTTGGGTCTATCACCTGCGCTCCAGCGGCAAGGTCCGCTTTCTGGTGCTCCGGGACGGCTCCGGCATGGCCCAGGGAGTGCTGATCAAGGGGAGGCTCCCGGAGGATGATTTTCAGGAATTTGAGCGCCTTACCCTGGAATCTTCCTTGAGGCTGGAAGGTCTGGTCCGGGCCGAGCCCCGGGCTCCCGGGGGCTATGAGCTGGAAGTGACCCGGGTGATCCCCGTCCAGATCGCCCCGGAATATCCCATCTCACCCAAAGAACACGGGGTGGCCTTCCTCATGGACCGGCGCCACCTCTGGCTCCGGTCGCCCCGGCAGCAGGCCATCTTGAGAATCCGGGACGAGGTTTGCCGAGCCTGCCGGGACTTCTTCCACGACCGCGGCTTCGTGCTCATAGACACCCCCATCCTCACCCCCACGGCCTGCGAGGGCACCACCAGCCTCTTTGAGACCAACTATCTGGATCGGGGCAAGGCCTATCTTTCCCAGAGCGGCCAGCTCTATCTGGAGGCTGCGGCCATGGCCCTGGGCCGGGTGTATTGCTTCGGCCCCACCTTCCGGGCGGAAAAATCCAAGACCAGGCGCCACCTGACGGAGTTCTGGATGGTGGAGGCCGAGGCGGCCTTTTATACCCTGGACGACATCATGGAACTGGCGGAGGCCCTGGTGCGCTTTGTGGTCCTCAGGGTGCTCACGCGCCAGGAGCCGCATCTGCAACTGTTGGAGCGCGACACCGCACCGCTCGCGGAAGTGGCCGGCCCGTTTCCCCGCCTCAGTTATGCCCAGGCCCTGGAGGAGTTGCGGCGGCACGGCAAAGATTTGGCCTGGGGGGAGGACCTGGGAGGGGATGAGGAGACCGTCATCTCCCAACTGTTTCCCCGCCCGGTGCTGGTGCACCGCTACCCCAAGGAGGCCAAGGCCTTTTACATGGAACCGGACCCGGAAGATTCCCGGCTGGCTTTGTGTGTGGATATGCTGGCCCCGGAGGGCTACGGCGAGATTGTCGGGGGCTCCCAGCGCCTCAATGACCTGGAGGCCCTCTTGGCCCGCATCCGGGAGCATCACCTGCCCCAGGAACCCCTGGAGTGGTACCTGGACCTGAGGCGCTACGGCAGCGTGCCCCACAGCGGTTTCGGGATGGGCATCGAGCGTCTGGTGGCCTGGATCTGCGGCCTGCACCACGTCCGGGAAACCATCCCCTTCCCCCGCCTCATCGACCGGATTTACCCCTGAGCCGATGGCCTCGGCATCTTGCCGTCAATTCAATTTTTCGCTTAACTATTCCGAAACCTTGTATAATCCTGACCAGGGGACGCTCCCCTGGGGTCTGCGTCCCCCAGGTTAACCATAAACCGGAGTAGCCATGAGACTGCGCACCTATCTGATCCTGTCCTACCTGGCGCTTATCGCCATCTTATTTGTCGGCGCCTGGTTCATCGACGCGCACGTGTTGGGCGAGCTCAACAAGAGCGCCATCAAAATCGCCGACCAGGCCGTCAACCAGGTCACCGTGGACCATGTGCTCCATTCAGATCGCATCCTCACCCTGATGGGCCAATACGTCGTCAAGGACAAGGCCGAAGACGTGGCCCGGGAACTGGCCTATGTCTTGAAAGGGAAAAAACTCGATGATTATGCCAAACTGCGCCGGGACCCAGGGCTCCGGGCCATGGCCATCCAATCGATTTACACTCCGCACGGTTCGGCGGGATATACGGATTTATATGACCGAGACGGTTACATCTTGTTTCACCCGGATAAAAACGTCGAGGGTCGGAACCAGTTGGATTGGGAGAAGGAATACCCGGAAACCACGGAGATGATCAAACGTTCTTTTAAAGAGAACCATGTGCAGGGTTTTTTCACGTTTTTCGATAAGGACAAAAAGGAGAAGAAGAGGTATGCGGTGCGGGTCCATGTCCCCGGCACCCGGTTCATTGCCGCGGCCATCGTCAACCTGGATGAATTTTTCCTGCCGGCGCAGCAGCGGATGAAGGAATCCTGCCAGATCGCCACGGAGGAGGCCAAGCAGAAGATTGAGGCCCATTATGCCGCCCTCAACCGGGAGGTGATGATCGGCGGCCTCTTTGCCGGTCTGGCCCTGTGCCTGGTGGGCGGCTTATCGGGGTTCTATTTTGCCGCGGCCATCTCCCGGCCCATCTCCCGCCTCCGGGATGGGGTGCGGCAGGTGGGGGAAGGCGACTTTGCGGTGGCCGTGCCGGAACGGGGGGTGCGCGAAGTTGCGGACCTGGCCCATTCCTTCAATGAACTGGGGCAGCAGCTCACCGAATACATTGATAAACGGGATTTCATCCGGGACACCTTCGGGCGCTACGTCACCCAGGAAGTGGTGACCAAACTGCTGGAATCCGAAGGCGCCCTGGAAATGGGCGGCGAGACCCGGGAGGTCTCCCTCATCATGTCGGACCTGCGGGGCTTCACGGCCATCATCGCCGAGATGGACCCGGAGGAAGTCATCACCTTTCTCAACCGCTATTTGAGCAAGATGATCGCCATTCTCCTGGATAACCGGGCCGTCATCGACGAAATCCTGGGGGACGGCATCCTGGCCTTCTTCGGCGCCCCGGAACCCCTGGAAGATCACCCGGCCCAAGCCGTTGCCTGCGCCCTGTCGATGCAGGCGGCCATGGACGAAATCAATGCGGAGAACGAGGCCGAGGGCCTGCCCCGGTTGGCCATGGGCATCGGGGTGAACACCGGCTCGGTGGTGGTGGGCAATATCGGCTCGGAAAGGCGGACCAAATATAGCGTGGTGGGCTCCGACGTGAATTTTGCCTCCCGGATGGAGGCCTTTGCCCTGGCGGGGCAGGTGCTCATCAGCGCCGCCACCTATAGCCGGGTCAAGGATTTGGTGGAAGTGGACAAGGTCCTGGAGGCGGAGATGAAAGGGGTGCCGGGCCGGGCCACGCTCTATGACGTCCGGGGCATCGGCGCCCCTTATAACATCCGGCTCCCGGACAAGGCGGAAAAGCTTAAAAAGCTGCCGGAACGGATCGGGGTCCAGATCCATCGCCTCCAGGACAAGATTGTCACTGATGCCACCGGCCGGGCCTGGGTGACGCATCTGTGCGATACCGCCGCCCAGGTGACGTCGGAGAGCCCCCTGGAAGTCTGGGAGGACCTCCGCCTTATCCTGTTGGACGACAACCAGGAGCCGCCCCTGGGCCCTATCTATGGCAAGGTCACCTGGGTGACGCCCCTCCCGGATGGCCGGTTCCAGGTTCACATCAACTTTACTTCCGTGCCCGCGGGAATACACCGGATTTTCCGCCGCGACCCGGGGCCGGCTTGAGCCTGGAAGGTTTGGAATGGGGGCGGCGGTTTTCTGCAGGGCGCGCCCCACTCTTTCATAACTCATTAAGGGTAATGATCAAGATTTGAGCTGAAAATCATCAAACCGAGATCGGATTGGACCTGACAATTGGGACTATAATTCTAAATGTCGCCAGGGTCTTAGATACAGCTATGATATCCATATCAAACCGCTTGGATGGATTTTATCAGGGTTGATAAAGAGGGCAGTGATCTGCAAATCAAAACTCATAACGCAATCCGGCGTTAATGCATTGATTGGTGGAGTTGCCCCGGCCAACTTCGGCATTGTAGTTGATCTGGGCGTAGAGGTTTTTCTGCAGTCCCGCAGTAACGCTGGCCCCCACCAGAGCATAGTTCCGCTTGGCTGCATCGGTCTGGAAGCTCAAGGGGCTGCTTCCCTGGGCCAGACTAGCGTTGAGCCCCCGGCTGCCGTCGGCTAACTCGTGCTGGAAGAAGGCATAAGCCTGGGGCGCCACTATGGCCGAGCCCACCTTGAGGGGAACAGTCACTCTCCCGCCCAATCCGGTCTGCAAGGAATTGGCACTCTGGGATCCCACCTTGAGGTTAAGGGCCCCGGCCCCCTGCTCCGTAAAGCCGCCCACCCACAGGCCGGAATAGACCAGCGTGGCCGACGGCGTCAAGATGAACCGGCTTAGCTTCAGGTCGTAGCCCGTTTCTCCGTAGAAGTTGAGCTGGTTGCCGGTGGTGGAGCTGGAGGCAGTGCGGCTAATCTCGTTAAAACTGAGGCCCCGCTTCAAGTTGTAGAGGTTGAGAGCATAACCCAGAGAACCGTAGGCATAGAGAGAGCCGGGGAAATAGGCGGCATAGGCGTTGAAAGGGATGGTATTGGCGGTGAGGTTGCCCCCGGAGCCAGAGAAACCGGCACTGGTGTTGCTGTAACCCGTGGCCAAACCAACCAGGAGATTGTCCAGCAGCCGGTAGTCGGCCCCGGCAGTGAAGCCCCCCACGGTATAATTATAGCCCGTTTGGTTGACTGAGGAGTTCTGGCTGCCGAAGGCCGCGCCGCCGTCCACATAAACGCCCCAGCGGGTCTCCGGGGCCCGGAACTCTTTCCGGGCGCTGAACAGGTTGGAGAGAGACGCCCCGTTGTAAGCCAGCATCAGGCCGTCCAGCTTGGAGTAATTGAAGTTAAGGCCACCGGAGGTGAGACTGTCGCCCCCGCCGCCTTCCCCTTGAGTGAACCTCAGGTTGGTGGTCCGGGTGGCCAGGTTACGCATCTGAAAGTTAGCCGCCACAAACCCCAGATTGGTGAGGGCCCCGGCCTTTTCCGGGGAGATCTGCTTGAAGGCATTTTGTATGCTGCCACTGTCTGGCAGATAGTCGATGGCGTTCAGGACATTATCCAGGTCGCCGCTAGTCACCCCGGCCACGCTGTTGAGCATGGTTCCCACCGCCAGTTGGTTGGAGTTTAGACTGAGGCTGGCGTTGGTATAATTGCGCTGCACCCAGAGATCGACGCTGTTGGGGTAGTAACGCGTCTGCCAGAACAGGGTGGGGGTGAACTGCTGGTTGAGGATGGTGCTGAAGGAGCCGGTGATGCCGCCGCTGGCCGTCAGGACGCCGGGAAAGACCTGGTTGCCCCGGGGCTTGAAGCCGGCATACAAGGTGGGGGCAATGGCGCCAGCCAGAGTGGCGGTACCCGGGGCGCCGGTGACGTTGATGCGGTCATAGGAAGAACCCGAGGCAATTTCTGCCGTATAGGTGCCTGCGGCGGTCTGAACGTAGCTGCCCACCACACTCAGGGTGCCGGGAGAGTTGCCCGGACTCACCGTGCCGCTGTTGGTCAGGGTCCCCATCACTGTGCCGGTGCCGCTCAGGATGCCGCCGGGATCAACCGTGGTGTTGCCCACCTGGCCGGTCGCCCCCAGGTTGGCCGCAGCCCCCGCCTGGACGTTAACCGGCACCAGGTGATAGTCCCCCTGGACATTGAGTCCACCTGCCGAAACCATGATGGCGTCGGCGTAAGTGCTGGCCCCGGCGCTGAGTGTCAGGATGCCCTGACCAATCTTATTAAGCTTGATGCCCGAGTAATAGTTGTTCAGGGTGGCG
>JAGVPN010000167.1 GCA_020052215.1 Syntrophobacterales bacterium | reverse complement strand
CAAACACCTGCCCCCCGACAGTCCTTTGAACGGGTTGCAGCTCATGCAGCTTCCGGACAAGATCAAGCGCAACCGCATGATCATCGCCGCCCTGGTGCGGGATGAGCAGCTCATCATCCCCAAGGGCAAAGACACCCTGCAGGGAGGGGACTTCGTCTATTTCGTCTGCCAGAGCCAGGACATCGAGGAAATCCTGCGGCTCTTCGGCAAGAAGACCACCCCCCTAAGAAATATCCTGGTGGTGGGGGGAGGCAACATCGGCTTTCCCCTGGCTAAAGAGCTGGAGACCCGGCGCTTCAACGTCAAGCTCATCGAAAAAGATCCTCAGCGTTGCCAGATGCTCTCCGCTAAGCTCAACCGCACCATTGTGCTCCAGGGTTTGGCCACCGATCAGAAGTTCCTGGAGCAGGAAAACATCGGTCACATGGACATGGTGGTGGCGGTGACCTGGGACGAAGAAATGAACATCCTCTCGTGTCTCCTGGCTAAACAGTTGGGGGCAAAAAAGACCATCGCCCGGGTGAACAAGGTGCCGTACATCCCCCTGGTCCTGGCCATCGGCATCGACCATATCGTCAGTCCCCGGCTTTCGGCCATCAACGCCCTCTTCCCCTATCTGCGCCGGGGCAAGGTCATCTCCAGCGTCTCCATCCGGGGCAAGGCCGCCGAAGTCCTGGAAGCCGAGGCTTTGGCCAAATCCGCCATCGTCGGCAAACCCCTGAAGGATCTCCAATTTCCCAAGGAGGCCCTGTTCCTCTGCGTCTTCCGGGGGGACGAAGTGATCATTCCCGCCGGGGACACGGTCATTGAGCCGGGGGACCGGGTGCTCATCCTCTCCACCGGCGCGGTCATCCCCCTGGTGGAGCAGGCCCTCATGGGCAAACGGTGAGCCTGACATGATCCGCTGGTCTTTCATGCTCCATATCCTGGGTTCTTTGATCGTTTGCATCGGCCTGTGCATGTTCGCCCCCCTGGGGTTTTCCTTCTATTACCGGGACGGCAGCGCCCTGCCCCTCATCACTTCCGCGGCCATCACCGTAAGTGCGGGCCTGTTCCTCTACCTGTTCTTTCGGCGCAGCAAGGTCAAAGGCGCCATCAGCCATCGGGAAGGCATGGCCATCACCACCCTGGGGTGGGTGGCGGCCAGCGTCTTCGGTGGCCTCCCTTTCTATTTCTCCGGCGTCCTCCCCCTGCCGGTGGACTGCATCTTCGAAACCATCTCCGGCTTCACCACCACCGGGGCTTCGGTGATTCGCGATGTGGAAATCGCGGCCCCGGGCATCCTCTTCTGGCGCAGCCTGACCCACTGGCTGGGCGGTCTGGGCATCATCGTTCTGGGCCTGGCCATCCTCCCCTTCCTGGGGGTGGGCGGCATGCAGCTCTACAAGGCCGAGGTGCCGGGGCCGTCGGTGGATAAGCTGAAACCCCGCCTCAAAGACACCGCCATGATCCTCTGGAAGGTTTATGTGGCCTTCACGGTGGCCGAAACCATCCTCCTGTTGCTGGGGGGCATGAATCTCCTGGACGCCCTCTGCCACACCTTCGGCACCCTGGCCACCGGCGGCTTTTCCACCAAGAACGCCTCCATCGGCTACTACAAGAGCGTTTACATCGATGTGGTGGTGACCATCTTCATGCTCCTGGGGGGCATCAACTTTGCCCTGCACTTCCAGGCCTTCCGGGGGAAACCCCTGGCCCTGTGGCGGGATCCGGAGTGCCGCTTTTTCCTGGGTTTTTGGCTGCTCCTCACCCTAATCGTCACCCTCAACTGCTTTGGGAAAACTTATGACTCCTTTTGGAAATCCCTGCAATATGCCTCTTTTACCGTAGCTTCCATCACCACCACCACGGGCTTTGCCACCGGTAATTTTGAACTTTGGCCGTCCCTGGCCCTCTGTCTGCTTCTCCTGTGCATGGTGGTGGGGGCTTCCGTGGGCTCCACCGGCGGCGCGGTCAAGTGCATGCGCATCATGGTGGTCCTCAAGCATGGCTACCGGGAGCTGATCCGCCTCATCCACCCCCGGGCGGTGGTCCGCCTGAAGCTGGGCGATCAAGTCGTGCCTCCGGAAATTTTTGCCAGCATCGCCGGCTTTATCTTCCTCTATCTGGGCCTGGCGGCGGTCTCCATGTTCCTGGTGGCCGCGGCGGGCGTGGATTTGGTCACCACCATTACCTCCGTCCTGGCCTGCCTCGGCAATGTGGGCCCGGGGCTGGGAGAGGTAGGCCCCATGGACAATTACGCCGGCATGCCGGTGTTCGCCAAGTGGATCCTCTCCCTGGACATGCTCCTGGGCCGCCTGGAGATTTACACGGTGATTATTTTGCTGGTGCCAAAATTCTATAGGAAATAAGGTTCTTCCGAAGACTGCTGATCATATGACCCGTCTACCTAAACAACTGGAGTCCCTGGCCCGGATGCTCACTTACATCCTGAGCCACCGGCCCGACGAGTTCGGGCTGGTGCTCTCGGAGGAGGGGTTCATCCCCATCAAGCCCCTGCTCCAGGCCCTGGGGACGGAGCCCGGTTGGGGCTTTGTCCGGCGCTATCACCTGGACCAGGTGGCGGGACTGATGTCGCCCCCGGCCTTCGAGGTGGAGGGGGAGCAGATCCGCGCCCTGTCGCCGGAGCCGGCGCAGCTCCGCCGCCTCCCGGGGGAGCTACCCCCTGCTCTGCTCTATGCCGCCATCCCCCCCAAGGCCCACACCCGGGTGTGGGAGGAGGGGCTCAAGTCGCCCCCGGACCGGGAACTTGTCCTGGCCGCAACCCCGGAACTGGCGATCAAGCTAGGGCGGCGCCGGACCCCGGACCCCATCCTGGTCACCGTCCAGGCCCAGGCCGCGGCCCGGCGCGGCCTCAGCTTCACGGGCTACGGCGAGGGCCTGTACCTGGCCCCGGCCCTGCCCCGGGATTTTCTCCAACTGCGGCCCCCACCCCAGGCCCCGGAGAAACCCAAACCGGAGAAACCCCGCCCCACAGCGCCCACGCCCGGCAGCTTCACTCTGGACCTGCCCGGGATGCTGCAGCCCGCGGCCAAGCCCAGAGCCAAAAGCAAGAAGAGCGAGCCGGACTGGAAGGCCGGGACCCGGGCGCTTCGAAAACAAAGGGAAAAAGGCGAAAAGGGGAAAGGGCGAAAAGATTGAAGCTGCAGAGCAACTTATACTGCTTTATACCAAGTTCGCTTTCAAACGCGATAAATTATACCGTTTTCGGTTTTCGGTTAAAAGACTTTTAATTATCCATAGGTTAACAAATTGGTTCGTTGCAGCAGAAACCGAATTTGGTATTATATCTATGGGGGTATTCAATTGACTCCAGTATCCACAATATGTAGTATTTTTAGTTATGGAGGATTACCCCCGGACACTCTCTGAGTTCGAAGAAAAGTTT
>JAGVPN010000346.1 GCA_020052215.1 Syntrophobacterales bacterium | reverse complement strand
CGGAGATCCGGCCGGAAGTCAAGGTGGTCATCATCACCGCCTGGGGGTCCATCGAGGCCGCGGTGGAGGCCATGAAGCTGGGAGCGGTGGATTTCCTGCAAAAGCCTTTTGATGCACAGGACGTGCGAGAACTGGTATCCTCCCTGTTGGATCAAGCCACCCAGCAAAAATATCGCGGTCGGGAATATGACAATTATCTTGAGCTGGCCTTAAAGCGCATCAGCAAAGGGGAATTCGACGCGGCCCGGGTCTATGCCCACAAGGCCACATCTCTTGATCCGAACCGCCCCGAGGCCTTCAATCTTCTGGGAGGGCTATATGAAGCTCGCCGCAACCGCCTGGAGGCCGAAAAAAATTACCGGGTCGCCTTAGCTCTCAGTCCCTCTTATAAGCCGGCCCAGAAGAATTTGGCTAGGGTAACCAGCCGACCCTATACGCCCCTGGGTATTGATTGGGGCTTTCAAGCCAAGTAAAGAAAGAGGGCTGTCCTGAAGGCTTGGGAACCAGAATTAAAGCATCCCCCAGGGAGGAAGTGCGACATGCCCGAGGCGCAAAAGTTGGAGCACCTGCAAAAACTGGCCACTTTGATGCGCTACTATATTCTCACCATGACCACCCAGGCCGGCTCTGGTCACCCCACGTCGTCCCTGTCGGCCACCGAGTTGATGACCGGCCTGATGTTCGGGGGCATCTTCAGATTCGACCTGGATAACCCCCAGCACCCCAACAACGACCGGCTGATTTTTTCCAAGGGGCACGCCACCCCCCTGTTTTATTCCTTGTGGGCCATGGCCGGCAAGCTGACGCCCGGGGAACTCATGACCTACCGCCAGTTCGGCAGCCCCCTGGAAGGCCACCCCACCATGAGCTTCCGCTACACCGAGGCGGCCACCGGCTCCCTGGGGCAGGGCCTGGCCATCGGCTTGGGGCTGGCCCTGAACGCCAAGTACCTGGATAAGCTGCCCTATACCACCTACGTGCTCTTAGGCGACAGCGAAATGGCCGAGGGCTCCCAGTGGGAAACCATGCAACTGGCGGCCCATTATCAATTGGACAACCTGGTGGGCGTCCTGGACGTCAACCGCCTGGGCCAGCGGGGCCAAACCCTGTACGGCCACGACCTCATGGCCTACGAGAACCGCATCGCCGCGTTCGGCTGGGAGACCATTTTGGTTGACGGCCACTCCTTGCCCTCGGTCCTGGCCGCGTTTGATCAGGCCATGACGGTGACGGAGAAGCCCGTCATGATCATCGCCCGGACCATCAAGGGCAAAGGGGTGTCGTTCCTGGAGGACAAGAACGGCTGGCACGGCAAGACCTTGAGCCAGGCGGAGCTAACGCGGGCCCTGCCGGAGTTGGGCCCGGTGGATAAATCGGTCCGGGGGGTCGTGAGTCGGCCTGAAGACCTGAAACCGGCTACGGTTGCGCCCCAACCCGCCGCCAAACTGGCCTACGAGCCGGGCGCGGCCGTAGCCACCCGGAAGGCTTACGGCAACGCCTTAAAACGGCTTTATCCCCAGTTTCCCCACCTGGTGAGCCTGGACGCCGAGGTGAGCAACTCCACCTACGCCGAGATTTTTGAAAACGCCTATCCCCAGCGGTTTTTCGAAATGTACATCGCCGAGCAGAACATGGTGGGCGCCGGGCTAGGCCTGGCCACCCGGGGCAAAATCCCCTTTGTCTCCACCTTCGCGGCCTTTTTCTCCCGGGCCTTCGACCAGATCCGCATGAGCCAGTACTCCGAACCCAACCTCAAATTTTGCGGGTCCCACGCCGGGGTGGCCATCGGCGAAGACGGGCCGTCCCAGATGGGTTTGGAGGATCTGGCCATGTTTCGGGCGATTTTGGACAGCGTGGTGCTGTACCCGGCTGACGCCGTGTCTACGGAGCGCCTGGTGGAGGCCGCCCTAAAACACCCAGGCATCGTCTATATCCGCACCACCCGCCTGGCCACTCCCATTATCTATGGCCCCGAGGAGGAATTTCATCTCGGCGGCTGCAAAGTGGTGCGCCAGAGCGCCAACGACCTGGTGACGGTCATCGGCGCCGGCGTCACCCTGTTTGAAGCCCTGGCCGCCTACGACGCCTTGCAGTCAGAGGGCATCAACATCCGGGTCATCGACCTCTATAGCGTCAAGCCGGTGGACGCGGCCACTTTGCTGGCGGCCGCCAAAGCCACCCAAGGCCTCATCACCGTGGAAGACCATTATCCCGCCGGCGGCCTCGGTGAGGCGGTCATGGCGGCCCTGGCGCCTAACCCGGTGCCCGTTTATGCCCTGGCAGTGACCAAAAAGCCCAAAACCGGCAAACCGGCGGAACTCCTTGATTACGAGGACATCTCCCGGAGCGCCATCGTCAAGCTGGTGAAGCAGATAAAACAGGGAAAATAGAATAGAGATGATTACAAGGGGCGGTGAGGGCACCGCCCCGGATATTCCTGGGCATTTATACGCCATAATACCAATTGAACGTCAAACTATAGAGTATTGAACTAACGGAAATATTAGAGGGGAGAATTTGGTAGCCGCAGGCTTTAGCCTGCGCCTGCACAGGCGAGACGCCTGTGCCACCAAGAAAATGCAAACACCGCAGT
>JAGVPN010000432.1 GCA_020052215.1 Syntrophobacterales bacterium | reverse complement strand
GGATTTCGGCACCGCCACCACCTTTGACGTGGTATCCCGCCAGGGAGAGTATCTGGGCGGGGTGATCGCCCCGGGGGTAATGATCTCGTGCGAGGCTCTGTTCATCAAGGCCTCCAAGCTGCCCCGGGTGGAGATCTTCGCCAAGCCCAAGAGCATTATTGCCAAGGACACCATCAGCAGCATGAACGCCGGGATCATCTATGGCTATGTCGGCCTGGTGGACGGCATCGTCAGCCGCATCAAGGAGGCCCTGGGGGCCGATAGGCCCCGGGTGATCGCCACCGGCGGCCTGGCCTGCCTCATCGCCTCGGAAACCAAGAGCATCGATACGGTGGACGATTACCTGACCCTCAAGGGCTTGAAGATCATCTATGAGAGAAACCGCCCCCGTCGTGAAGAACGGGGTAAGTAGCTACATTCTTCCCGGTGATTATCCGGCAACGGAGGGTAATATGGACCCCGAAAAGAGGGGCATTGGCCGCCGCTACCTGGAACAGACGCGGTACCAGCGCCGCGCCATGGGGGAAAAATCCCGGTCCTATCCCCGGCCTCCCCTCTACAAAGAGTATCCGGACGCAGCCTTGCGCCTCAGCCTGGATCCCGATAGCGGCCGCCGGGGGGCCGACCTGTGGCAGTGCCTGGCCCGGCGGCGCTCCCGGCGCGACTATTTGGACCGGCCCCTGACCCAGGCGGAACTGGCCGCCCTGCTTTGGGCCACCCAAGGGATCACCGGGGCCATGGGCGGGCATCAGTTCAGGGCCTCACCCTCGGCCGGGGCATTGTACCCGGTGGAGACCTACCTGGCGGTGCACCGCGCCGAAGGGGTGGCGCCGGGGATCTGGCATTTCCAGGTGTTGGATTTTGCCCTGGAATTGCTGACGCCCGGTGACTTCCGCCAGCCACTGGCGGCCGCCGGACTCTCCCAGAGCTTCCTGGGAGAGGCGGGCGCGGTGTTTATCTGGACCGGGGTGCTGAACCGGGCCAGGTGGAAATACCGGGAGCGGGCCGTGCGCTACCTGTTCCTGGACGCCGGGCACATCTGCGGCAATCTCATGCTGGCCGCTACGGCCCTGGGCCTGGGGGTCTGCCCGGTGGGGGCCTTCTTCGACGAAGAAGTGGAAAGCCTCGTCGGCGTGGACCGGCAAGAAGAGGTGGCCCTGTATCTGGCCTCCGTGGGGCCGCTGGCCTGAAGGGCACCGGCACAGAATTATTCCATAAGAACTCAGCGCCATGAATTCTCAGTCACGGACGGGGGCGTCGACCTCGCCCCGCCGCGGATAATTTTCAGGACTTTTCAATTTGCCCATGGAGGAGAATCTATGAAGCGGTGGATGGTTATAGTGCTGGTAATGATTGGCCTGGCCCTGGGGGCCGGTATCCAGGGGTTCGCCGACAGCGGCGCCGACAAGGTTAAAGCGGCGAATTTGCGGGCGGCCCAGGATTATTATAAATTAGGACTCCTGCAGGCGGGAGAAGGCCGGGAGGCCGAAGCCATCAAAGCCTTTCGCCAGGCGCTGGGCATCAGGCCGGATTGGGCTGAGGTCCACAGCCTGCTGGGCAGCACCCTGGCCCGGGCCGGCAACTTCCCCGAGGCGGAAGCCGAACTGCGCAAGGCCGTCAGCCTGAAGCCCGACTATGCCGAAGGCTGGAATTTCTTAGGAGAATTCCTCAAGGAGCGGGGCAAAGAGAAGGAAGCCCAGGAGGCTTTTAAGAAGGCCCAGCAATACGCCCGTTGACCAGATCGGCGGGGCAGACCCGGCAGGCAGGGTGGGGCTGGAAAATCTTTTAGCCACGGCGGTCCCACCTCCACCCGGCCCTCAGCCTGGCCTGAAAAGTCTTTCGTGCGTCCTACGCACCGATTGATGGCCGGAAAAGGCGGGCAGTGCCCGCCCTACATATCTATTGATATCACACGTAGGGGCGGGTTTAAAACCCGCCCCTACAGGGCGAACTTGGTATCAGGCCCCTTTCCTCCCTGCCCTTCCGGCCCGCCCACCCTTTAGGTCAGGAAGACCACCATCCGGTTCTTGCGGTCCGCGGTGCGGTAGTAAACCAGGCTTTCGGCCAGTGGTTGCAGGCTGTTATCCAGGGGGCCGCCGGTTGGGGCAGGCCCGTCCGGCGCCGGGAGGCGGCTGGGATTGTGGGGGGCGGCATCGTCTTCGAACATCAGCCGCAGCCGGGGCCCCCTTTCCTCCAGAAAAATAGCGATGGAGCCGGGCTGGTCGGGTTGGTAGGCATGAGTCACCAGGTGGCGGAAAATTTCCTCCACCGCCTTCTCCAGGTTGCGCCGGCGGGGCGGCGACAAGCTCCGATCGTTGGCCCACTTCCGGACATAATCCATTAGCAGCTTCAGGTTTTCCGGGCGGTTGCTCAGCGTCAACCGAGAGTCCATCATAATAATCTTATCGAACGATTCCAGGTTAACCCTTATACCAAGTTGCCGTCAAACAAGTAATATAGCAATTGCCAAAAGTTTTTTCCGTTATGGGAAGCTTTATAATCCCCCCCTGCCCTTCAGAAAGGGGGGGATAAAAAACCCAACTTTGATTGCCGCATTAATTGTGGAACGTCACACTATCTGGCCAGTCCGTTTCCCCGGCTGGACTTGGCGGGCTGTAGGAAACGATCCCGTTCACTGAAGATGCAGCCGCAGTATTGCTGCTTGTAGAGGCCCATCTTCTTTGACTTCTCCATGCCCGCCGTCCACCCTCTGCGAAAGTCAACGTAATAAAAAGGCACCCCCACTTCCTGCACCACCTGTTGCCCCAACTCCCGGATCATCTCATGGTTCTGGAATTTGCTGTAGAGGAGGGTGGAGGTGAAGGCGTCGAACTTGCCGCCCTTAGCCACCCGGGCCGTGGTCTTGAGCCTGAGATAGTAACAGAACCGGCAGCGCTCCTGCTCCCGGTATACGATAGCCCGCAAAAACTCTTCCAGATGATAACTGCGGTCCCAGATGATGGGGAGCCGGGTTTTCGCCGCATAGTCTTCCAGGGTGGCCATCCGGCGGGCGAACTCCTGATAAGGGTGAATGTTGGGATTATAGAAAAAGCCCCGCACCTGGTGCCCCGAGGCAACCAGGTTATCCGCCGGATAAACCGCACAAGGGGCACAGCAGATGTGGAGCAGGACCTTCATGGCTCAGGCGCGATATCCCATTACCCGCTTGGCCGCCAGTCCCAGTTCCCCGATATTGGCCACCACGGTCACCCCGGCGCGGGCCAGGGCGGCCATCTTGTCGGAGGCCTTGCCGCTACCGCCGGAGATGATGGCCCCGGCATGGCCCATGCGTTTGCCCGGAGGCGCGGTCTGCCCGGCAATGAAGCTCACCACCGGCTTGGACACGTGCCGGGAGATAAAGTCCGCAGCCTCTTCCTCGGCGGTACCGCCGATCTCGCCGATGAGCACGATGCCCTCGGTCTGGGGGTCGGCCTCAAAGAGTCGCAGCATATCGATGAAGTTAGTGCCGATAATCGGGTCGCCGCCGATGCCCACGCAGGTGCTCTGGCCGATCCCCAGCAGGGTGAGCTGATGCACCGCTTCGTAGGTCAGGGTGCCGCTGCGGGAGACCAGGCCCATGGGGCCGGGCCGGTG
>JAGVPN010000420.1 GCA_020052215.1 Syntrophobacterales bacterium | reverse complement strand
GTGGATGCAGCAGGGGCTGGAAGAACCCCACTCGGCCCGCCAAGCCAAACAGGCCGGCCTCCAGGTGGTGATGGACCGTTGTATGAAGATCGAGCATGGCCAGCGCCATCTTTAAGCGAAGCATAATCCGGGTGGGGCGCCCACCTGCTGGCTGTTAAGGAGTTGGACCGCATGGAAATTGCCCTGTTCAATAAAAATGGCAAGCCGGTAGCCTATATCGCCGATGACGGAGAGACCGTCTATCTGTGGGACGGCCGCCCCGTGGCCTTTATCTCCGAGGACAAGGTGTTTGACTGGAACGGCAGGCAGCTGGGGTGGTTTAACAACGGTACGATCTTTGATATCTATGGTCTGAGGAGCGGTTTCATCAAAAGTAAATCCCCCATAGCCACGGAGATGGAACCGCTCAAACCCCAGAAACACCTCAAGCCGGCCAAAGGGGAAAGACAGTCCCACGTATTGAAACCGGTTTTGTGCTATGGGTACTCCAGTAAGAATCTGGAGGACCTCCTGGAGGCAGGAGGCCAGCGCTGATCGCCGGTTGATTTAGATAACCGCACCTTTAATACCAAGTCGCAATCAAAAAAGTGGCACAGGCGTCTCGCCTGTGCAGGCGCAGGCTTAAGCCTGCGGCTACAAAGAATATTTCTTTGAACGCAACTCGGTATAAGGCCGCGCCGCTCCGAAGGCCGGAAAGCAGCCCCTGGAAATTGCGCCTGCCACTGCGGTTACGCCCCGGGGTCCGACCTTGTCAAGCCCCGCATAGTGTTGCGATCCATAAATTGTCTGGCATAAAACGCGCCCTATCTTGAAGGCCGGGTGTTTAAGTCCCCCTTTTTTAAAGGGGGATTTAGGGGATTATTAGGCACTTATTTAATCCCCCCTTGACCCCCCTTTTAGAAAAGGGGGGGAGCCCCCCCCAATTTTAATTGCCATATTAATGGTGAAACGGCACAATAGACCCGCGCCCCATAGGGGGCACTTAGCGCCCCTGATTGCCGCCTCAGTTTATCCCGTAAACATTTCTATGAGAAAAGCTCAGTGGGGCGGGCCTCCGTGCCCGCCATCGATAGGCGGCCAGGGGCGGCCGCCCCACCAACATCAGCCATTTTTCATCTTTCGTTGTGTCCGTAAGGAAATGATCGTTGGTATCAAAACCCGCCTGCGTTTCCCGGGAGAATAATGATTGAAAACCCCCGCTTTATGGCATATGGTGGGTTGGGTGCAGAAGAGGCCATGGCCAAGGAAAGCGTTGAAAAGAGATATGAAAAGCACGCGGCGCTCGGGCTCGCCCGGGCCCTGCCGGTCCGGGGACCGGGGGAAACGTAGGCGGCGTAGTCCAGGGGAAGCGGATGCTGGCCAGGGTGAAAAGCGGGGCCCTGCTGGGGGTGGATGCCTACATCGTCGAGGTGGAGGTGGACCTGGCCCCGGGTCTGCCGACCTTTACCACCGTGGGCCTGCCCGAGACCGCGGTCAAGGAGAGCAAAGACCGGGTTAGGGCCGCGGTGAAGAACTCCGGCTATAAGTTCCCCGGCAACCGCGTTACCATCAACCTGGCCCCCGCGGACATCCGCAAGGAGGGCACCGGCTTCGACCTGCCGGTGGCCGTGGGTATCCTGGCCGCCCAGGGCCTGCTGCCGCCTGGCGCGGCGGAAGCTTATCTCCTCTATGGGGAACTCTCCCTGGACGGCCGCCTCAAACCCACCCGGGGGGTGCTTTCCATGGCTCTGGCCACCCGGGCGGCGAATCTGGCCCTGATCATTCCCCGGGCCAACGCCAGAGAAGCCGGGGTGGTCCAGGGGATCAACATCTATCCCGCCGAACGCCTTTCCCAGGTAATGGAGTTCTTGAGCGGGCGGGAGCCTCTAACGGCCCTCACCCCGGAGCCGCCGGAGCTTCCGGCCCCGCCGCCGGCCTATGACGAGGATTTCCGGGACGTCCGGGGCCAGGAGCCGGTGAAACGGGCCCTGCTCATCGCCGCGGCCGGCAGCCACAACGTCCTGATGGTAGGCCCGCCCGGCGCCGGCAAGACCATGCTGGCCCGGAGCCTGCGCACGGTGCTGCCCCCCTGGAGTTTTGAAGAGGCCCTGGAGACCTCCAAGATCTACAGCATCATGGGGCGCCTGAAACCCGGCCAGGCCCTGGTGCCCCGGCGTCCCTTCCGCTCCCCCCACCACACCATCTCGGACGCGGGGCTAATCGGCGGCGGTTCCATTCCCCGGCCCGGGGAGGTGAGCCTGGCCCACCACGGGGTGCTCTTCCTGGACGAGCTGCCGGAGTTCCGCCGCTCCACCCTGGAGGTGCTGCGCCAGCCCCTGGAGGAAGGCAAGGTCACCATCTCCCGAGCGGCCACCTCCCTGACCTACCCGGCCCGGTTCATGCTGGTGGCGGCCATGAACCCCTGCCCCTGCGGTTTTTACGGCGACCCCAAGCGAGCCTGCACCTGCACCCCCAACCAGATTAACACCTACCGTTCCCGGATCTCCGGGCCGCTGTTGGACCGGATCGACATTCAGGTCCAGGTGCCGGCGGTGCCGTTTCGGGATATGGCGGCGAAAGAGACGGGAGAGGGCTCCGTGGAACTGCGGGCGCGGGTGGTGGCGGCCCGGGAGGTCCAGGGGGAGCGTTTCCATAAAACCCGCATCTACGCTAACGCCCATATGCCGCCTCGGCTCATCAAGCAGCACTGCGCCCCGGGTCCCGAGGCCCAGCGCCTCTTAGAGGTGGCCATGGAGCGTCTGGGTCTCTCCGCCCGGGCCTACCACCGGATACTGAAAATCGCCCGGACCATCGCCGACCTGGAAGGGGAGAATTCTATAACCCCGGCCCAGGTGGCCGAGGCCATTCAGTATCGCACTATGGATCGTAAGTTCGGGTAAGTGACGTAGGGCGGGAAAGTGAAACGCATCCCGCCTTCGGCAAGTGCGACGGCAATTTTTGCCGCTCAATATATTCGCGCCTTTATTCCTGGCGGCATTTTCTTTTTCACGGTCACGCGGCTGGAACGCCGCCGGGAGATGGAATAATCCTAAAGGCGGGATGCGCTACGCTTTCCCGCCCTACGGGCTCTTGAGGCCCAGCGCCTCTTAGAGGTGGCCATGGAGCGTCTGGGTCTCTCGGCCCGGGCCTACCACCGCATCTTGAAAATCGCCCGGACCATCGCCGACCTGGAAGGGGAGGGCGCCATCACCCCGGCCCAGGTGGCCGAGGCCATCCAGTACCGGACGATGGATAGGAAGTTTGGGTGATTCTTCTGGTTCCCAAGCTCCCGCTTGGGAACCAGTGACGTAGGGCGCGTCTCACGCGCCATGGTTGGTGCGTAAGACGCACCCTTGACAGATAAAGGAGACCTTCGGAAAGGTAAAGTGGCCGGTGCGGCCGAAAGGGGCAAGCCCCGAGAATTTTTATGAGAATTTCGTCAGCTCCCTTGCCGGGGCGGGTTGGGGGCCTTATTTTTTAAGGCATAGGCCCGTTGAGGCCGGGCGGCGGGAGATGGCCGCCGCATTTCGCCGCGTAAGGAGTGATGGCTATGCATACGATCAATAACTTAAAGGCCAAGATCCACGAAATGTACCCGAAAATCGACCAGCACGGGGTGGTCTCCACGGTCACCTATGACAAAGCGAAAAAGGCCTACGTCCTGGAGTTGAAGAAAGGCCCGCACCATCTGGCCACCTTCATCGACAAGGCGGACGCGGACAAATGCATGGACGGGGTGGAATGCATCCACCTGGGGGTGCAGATCGGGCAGTTTCTGGAAAACTTTAAAAAGGTGTGACAATAGGATATAATTAACACTTGAACACAAGGTTGAGTCAAAGACCTGTAGGAAGAGGCGCGCCGGCGGGGAGGCCGGTTCCGACCAGGATGGACGGCGGGGTGAAGGGAGAGAAGTGGACGGTTAGAGGCGCGCCCTCCCTCCCCCGGACTCCCCGGAGCAATCCCGTACCGACGATCATTTCATGGTGGGTAAAACGCACCCTACCTGCTTGGTGGCACCGGCATCTTGCCGGTGCGGCGCACAGGCTGGAAGCCTGTGCCACCAAAGGTGGCGGGCACGGAGGCCTGCCCCACCAACCTTTTCATGTTTTAGGGGTGAGCCGAAGGCTCATGAGTGACTGACTTAAAAGATTCTTGAGTAGGGTGCGCCCTGCGCACCATTACCCCAGGATGGCGGCGGACCCGCAAGCCGCGCCCTCAGAAAAATTATTGATAAAACCGCCCATTGGCAGAGGGCGACAACGAGAGAGCACCTAAGGTAGCCATGAAGTTTTTCAAGGAACCCAATCCCAACCGGCTGGAAAAATATCATCAGCGGCGGCGCTGGGCCCGACGCCTGACCTATATCTTTTACGGCCTGGTGTTCACCGGGCTTTTGGGCGTGGCCGGGGCCGGGTACTTCATCTACCAGCATTTCTTGCAAGACCTGCCGGATTTCACCTCCGTCAAGGAGTTCCGGCCTTCGGTGATCACCCAGATCTTCGCCCGGGACGGCCAACGCATCGGGGAGTTCTACTCGGAGCGCCGGATCGAGGTGCCCTACAGCCGGCTGCCCCGGCACCTGATCCTGGCCTTCGTGGCCGCGGAGGACGCCCGCTTCTTCGAGCACCCGGGGGTGGACATCACCGGCATCGCCCGGGCTTTTTTCCGCAACATCGAGGCCGGCGAGGTGGTTCAGGGCGGCAGCACCATCACCCAGCAGGTGGTGAAGCGCATTTTGCTGACCTCGGAGAAGAGCTTCGCCCGGAAAATCCGGGAAGCGGTGCTGGCCTACCGCATCGACAATTACATGACCAAGGAAGAGATTCTCAACGTCTACCTGAACCACATCTTCCTGGGTCACGGGGCCTATGGGGTGGAGGCGGCGGCCCAGGAGTACTTCTCCAAGCATGTGGAAGACCTGAGCCTGGCGGAGGTGGCCATCCTGGCGGGCATTCCCAAGGCCCCCAGCCGCTATGACCCGTATCTCAACCCCAGGCGGGCCAAGGAGCGCCAGGCTTACGTGCTGAGGCGGATGGCCGAAGTAGGGTTCATCAGCAAGGAGCAGGAACAGGCAGCCTTGCAGCAGCCCCTCAAGCTCAAGCCCTTCCGGCCGGAATGGGTCAAGGAGTGCGGCTACTTCACCGAACAGGTGCGGAACCAGTTGGAAGACCGGTTCGGCAAGGAATCGGTGTACAGCCTGGGTCTGAGGGTCTATACCACCGCGGACGTCAACCTTCACAAGGTGGCCCGGGCCGCCATCGAATCAGGCATCGACGGCCTGATCCAGCGCAACGGCTACCGGGGGCCGCTTAAACAGGTGCGGGGCAAGGAAATGGCCGCCTTCCAGGAGCGCCAGGTGAAGTATTACCGGAAATACCCGCCGCGCAAGCGCCAGGCGGTGATCGCCCTGGTGGGGAGCGCCCCGGACCGGCGCCGGGCCGGGGGGGTGAACTTCCGCTTAGGAGAATATTGGGGCGTCTTGCGGGAGGGGGGCGGCGCCAAGTCCCGGGCCACCACCTCGGTGGCCTCCCTGAGGCCGGGGGATGTGGTGCAGGTGCGCCTGGTGGAGCGGGAGCGCCAGGGCAAGTGGACCGGGGAGTTGATCGCCGCGCCCCTGGTGCAGGCGGCGCTGGTCTCCATGGAGATCAAGACCGGCAAAGTCCGGGTGCTCATGGGGGGCAAGGACTTTGGGGACAGCACCTTCAACCGGGCCACCCAGGCCCGGCGGCAGCCGGGCTCGGCCTTCAAGCCCATTCTCTACGCCGCCGCGGTGGAAAAAGGCTTTCGCCCGGATTCTATTTTGCAGGACGCCCCCATCTCCCTGCCCGGGGGCCGGCACGGGCAGTTGTGGTCGCCCCAGAATTACGACCACCGGTTTTACGGACCGATCCCGCTGGCCTTTGCCCTGGCCCATTCCCGCAACGTCCCCGCAGTGCGCCTGATGATGGCCATCGGCGTTCCGGCTACGGTGAACATGGCCAAGACCTTAGGGATCGCCAGCCCTATCTTTCCCAATTATGCGTCAGCCCTGGGAGCTTCCGATGTCACCTTGATGGAGCTGACCCGGGCCTTCTCCACCTTCCCCAATGACGGCAAGTTGATCGAGCCCATGTTAATCGACCGGATCGAGGACCGGGACGGGCGGGTCCTGGTGGAAAACCAGCCCCGCAGTCAGCAGGTGATCAGCCCCCAAACCGCCGAGATCATGACCCGTCTCTTAATGGGCGTGGTGGAGCGGGGCACCGCCACCCGGGTCCGGGTCCTGGGACGGCCCATGGGCGGCAAGACCGGCACTACCAACAAGACCAGGGACGCCTGGTTTATCGGGTTCACGCCGTCCTTGGTTACCGGGACCTGGGTGGGGATGGATGATGAGCGCAGCCTGGGCCCCAAGGAAACCGGCTCCCAGGCTGCGGCCCCCATCTTCATCGCCTATATGAAAGAGGCCCTGAAAGGCACGCCGGTGGAGCAATTCCCGGGGGTATCGAGTGCGGTGCTGGCCAAGGGAGAGACCGCCACCGATGATGAAGTGCCATCCCAGGCCGAGGAGACTTTCTACCCTGAAGAAGAGGTGGTGAAGGAAAAAACCCCGAGCCCCCAGGCCACCAGTCAGCAATTTTTTAAGAATGACCTGGATTAATAAAGGAAGTTTTCGGTTTTTGGTTTTCAGTTTTCGGTATATAAAGAAGCTCTTGAAAAACTCCCCATTGACAACAATTGTCATTCTGAGTGAAGCGAAGAATCTCGCATTTTCACGGCGATTAGATCCTTTGCTGCGCTCAGGATGACAAACAAAGCTGTTTTTCAATTGCCTGTTAAGGGAATTAGAACCGAAAACCGAAAACCGTTTTTCAGGAGCACCTATGCGACAGATCGAGGTGGCGCGGGTCACCCAGGCGGTGAAAGCCGCGGCCATTACAGCCAACTATGAGCCCGGGGCCGACCTGCTGGCCGCCCTGGCCCGGGGTGCTGAGGCGGAAGAATCCCCCAGCGGCAAGGAAATCTTCCGGCAATTACTGGAAAACGCCCGCCTCGCCAAAGAGGAGCGCATTCCTATGTGCCAGGACTGCGGTCTGGCCGTGGTCTTTGCCGAGGTGGGGCAGGACGTCCACCTGGTGGGCGGGGATTTGGACCAGGCGATCAACGAGGGCATCCGCCAGGGATATGGCGAGGGTTACCTGAGAAAATCCCTCTGCCATCCCCTGACCCGGGCCAATACCGGGGACAACACGCCGGCTGTGATCCACACCGAGATGGTGCCGGGAGACCGGCTCAAACTCACGGTGGTCCCCAAGGGCGGGGGCAGCGAAAACATGAGCCGCCTCTTCATGCTGAAGCCGGCGGACGGCCTGGCCGGGATCAAAGAAAAAGTGGTGCTCACCGTCGAAGAGGCCGGCCCCAACCCCTGTCCGCCCATCATCGTGGGGGTGGGCATCGGCGGAAACTTCGAGCGGGCGGCCTTGCTGGCCAAGAAGTCCCTGCTGCGGGAACTGGGCCAGGCCAACCCCGACCCGGAAGTGGCCGCCATCGAGCGGCAGCTGCTTAAAGAGGTCAACGATCTGGGTATCGGGCCCCAGGGATTGGGGGGCCGGATCACCGCCATGGCGGTGCATGTCTTGATGCAGCCCTGCCACATCGCCTCGCTGCCGGTGGCCGTCAACATTCAATGTCACGCTTCCCGTCACCAGGAAGTGGTGCTTTAAGACGGGTTTTAGTTTTTGGTTTTAGGTGATAAAAGATAAAAATATCAATAAGTAAAACATTTGGATTGCAGTATTTGCAGGAAAAACTGGCAAAAAAGGTGAATCATGACCAAGACGGTTAAACTGATCGCTCCCCTGACTGACCAGGACGTGTTGCAGCTCGCCATCGGCGATACGGTGCTGGTCAGCGGGGTGATCTATACCGCCCGGGACGCCGCCCACAAGCGCCTGGTGGATATGCTGGCCAAGGGCGAGCCCCTGCCGATGGAATTAGCCGGGCAGATCATGTATTACGTGGGCCCCAGCCCGGCGCGACCCGGCCGGGTGATCGGGGCCGCCGGGCCCACCACCAGCTACCGCATGGACTCCTATGCCCCCACCCTGATCAAGCTGGGTTTGAAGGCGATGATCGGCAAAGGCAAGCGCGCCCCCGAGGTGATCGAGGCCATGAAAACCTATAAGGCCGTCTACCTGGGGGCCACCGGCGGCGCAGGGGCCCTCATCTCCCAGCGGATCAAGACCGCCGAGGTGATCGCCTTTCCCGAACTGGGGCCGGAAGCCGTTCACCGCCTGGAGGTGGAAGATTTTCCCGCGATTGTCATCAATGACTGTCAGGGCCGTGATCTCTATGAGCAAGGGGTCAGGGAGTACCGGCGCACCGTGGCGCGTTGATACCTGGGGCGCTTAGGAGTGAGCCGGGATTTTGGCTGGTCCCGGCCAGAGGACGCTGATATGGATATCCCCATGGATCTGGCAGAGGTTTCGGTCCGGGTTAAGGAAAAGAGAGGGATTTTTAAGGAGTATAACTTCGGTCCCCTGAAGGATGACGCCTTAAAGACCTTCTATGACCTGGCCCAGGAATACGAGACCATCGAAAACTTTTACCGGGTCACCGTGAGCGTCATCAAAGAATTTTTTGACCTGGACGCACGCTTGTATCTGGTGTGCTCCGAGGGCCGGCTGGATCTGGTCTGCGACAGTCTCCGGGGGATCTATCCCGACAAGACCGCCCCACCCGCCCATATCTCTCTGACCAATAAGGCTTACGCCGCAGATGGTTCGTTAATACTCCCTATCCGCGGTAATTTGCTCCTGGTCAACCAGCTGCCCTTCTACGCCAAAGACCAGATCATCGGGATGCTGGAACTGTACCCGGGGGATCGGATCTCGGCCGCGGACCGCTTTTTTTTGGAAAAGTACGCCAACCGCCTGGGCTACAACCTGCACGTCAAAATCGTCGCCCGGCAGAACATCCAGCATATCCGCTTTATTAACAGTCTGGTGGCCGATATCGAACACAATGTGATCATCCCCAATATCAGCCTCAGCCTCTACCTGCGGCATTTGCGGAACAAGATCAAGAACCTGAAAGAACTGGAGTGCGTCTGCACTGTCAAAAGTGACCAGTGTGTAAAGCAGCTGGATGCCAAGCAGGCCTTCCGCTGCCTGATCGACGACCTGGAAAGTGACTACGAGAATCTGGAGCAGCACTACAAAGGGGTCAGTCTCTTTATCGAGTCCCTGTTCCGGCTGTCCCACTTCCAGAAGGGCCAGTTTGTGCTGCGGCGCCGGACCACCCGGGTAACCAAGGAAATCATCGAGCCGCAACTGAACCTCTTTATCGACAAACTCAAGGAGCGCCACGTCGAAATCGATACAGGCGCCGGGGTTATGCCTGATGAAGACCTGCCCCTGTCGGTGGACAAAGGCCTGATGGCCCAGGTTTACGCCAACCTCTTTTCCAACGCGGTGAAATATGCCCGGCGCAACTATGAAGGGCGCAAATACATGGCTTACGGCCGGGATCTGCTGAAAAATTATTTCGGCCTGCACAAAGATGGGGTCAAGTTCAACGTCTTCACCACCGGGCCCCACCTGCCGCCGGAAGATGTGCCCCACATCTTCGACGAGGGCTTCCGGGGCACCAATATCGATGGCGAAGTGGGAACCGGCCGGGGGCTCTTCTTTGTGCGCACCGTGGTGGAAACCCATGGGGGAGAGGTGGGCTACCAGGCCACCCCGGGGGGCAACAACTTCTACTTTGTGCTGCCTCTGGTAGTGACGTCGGAAGGGCCGCTGGCGGCGGAGCTGGCGTTACCGCCGGAATCCTGAGGAGCGTATGACCGTTCGCTATCTGGCCGAAGAACTCTACCGCTGGACCCGCAAGGTGGAGGACCTGGAAAAGACCCTGGCTGCCCTGGAGGTGGGATTTGCCCTGGAGGAGCGGGACCGGTTGGAGACGGCACTCCGCCAGGCCAAACATCAACAGGCCCATTTCCGGGCTGTCCTCACGTCCAAAAAGGATCCGCCCAGGATATAAATTTTTGACCGCAACTCGGTAACAGGCGCCTGCAAGGCGCGGATTGATCCCCGAGAGCATTGACAGGAGAAGACATGGAGCCGAATGCGAACCAGACATCCCCGGCCGGAGTTCCGAAAAAAAAGAAATGGCCGAAGATCTTGGGAGGCCTGCTCGCCTTTATCATCCTGGCGATCGGACTGGCTCTTTACTTCACCGCCGACATGGTGGGGGTGGTGGAAAAACAGCTGGCGCTACTCCGGCAGGGGGACATCAATGGCGCTTATAACCTGACCTCCAAAGATTTTCAGAAGGCGACTTCCCTGCAAAAGTTTACCGCGTTCGTGAAAGCCTATCCGTCCCTCTCCCAAAACCAGGGGCATACCTTTACCACCAGGTCCATTGAAAACAGTATCGGCACGGTGAAGGGGACCCTTACCGCCAAGGATGGGGCCGTGACCCCGGTGGAGTTCCAGTTGGTTAAAGAACAGGGGGAATGGCGGATTCTCTTCATCAAGTTGCGGGCTACCGGCGCCAGCACCGACAGTAAATAATGCCATCCGGAAATGCTTAACCTGCGAAACGGCAGTCAAAGTCCGCCTTTGTTTTTAAAGCCTGCCGGGGCAGCCGTCCAGACGTGGCAAACAATTATTTTAAATTTCCTTGACATTCGGTAATTTTCTTGTAAAATACACCTAGTTTAGCATGTCAGACTGAAGGCAGGGCCGCAAGTCCTGGTCAAGAATCGGACGGGGGTGCTACTTCCGCCGGTTTTTTTTTGCCTGACTGCTGTGCGGCCTGCTTTTTTGGCGGGTATATCATGAGCAGTATTTGTAGGAGGTTTCACCATGAAGGAAACTGGGACGGTAAAATGGTTCAATGACTCCAAGGGCTTTGGCTTCATCACCCGGGAAAGCGGTCCTGATGTGTTTGTGCATCACAGCGCCATCCAGGGCGAAGGCTTTCGCTCTTTGGCCGAAGAACAGACGGTGGAATTTGAAGTGGTCCAGGGTCCCAAAGGTCCCCAGGCCCAAAACGTTTTCAAACTTTAGACCATAAAGTTTGACAATCAGAACTCCGGCGGTCTTAGGACCTCGGAGTTCTGTCACTTTGACCTTTAGTCAGGGCAGAACCACGCCATCGTTGCTGGCGGCCAGGCCCGGGGCCGCACCCGAGAAAACCTGAGAGCCTGGAAGAGACGGCGCCACCGGCAGAAAACCCGGCAAGTCCATCTCGGCCAGGGCAAGACTGACAAGGAGAACTTATGAGCATGAAATTATACGTGGGCAACCTGCCCCACCAGATGACCGAAGAACAGCTGAACACGCTCTTTTCCGAAGCCGGCTACGTAGCCTCAGCCAAGATCATTACCGACCGGCAAACGGGTCAGCCCCGGGGCTTCGGTTTTGTAGAGATGGAAACCAAATTGGAAGGCCAGAAGGCCATTTCCATGCTCAACGGGCGGAGTGTCGACGGGCGCCCCCTGGCGGTCAACGAAGCCAAGCCCCAGCAAAAAGGCTCTTTTGGGGGCGGCGGCCGCGGCGGTTATCGTTAGAACCTGAGGTCGGGCAGCCGGAGGCGAACGCCAGTCACTATCGGCCCCGGGACTGCCGGGCAAACAACCGGCGGCTTCAGGGCCGCCGCGTTTTGAAGCCACCTCATTCAGTCCTGCTAGGCCCATCGACCGGTGGGAAGGATTTTCCCATGCACGTCTTCATGGTTTACGTCAGGGACCCAAACTTTTGCCGGTTGCTCCCCCAGAAACTGCATAGAGCCTCATTTAACCCCGAACGCCTCCAGGTGATGGCCTTTCCTCCCCTGGGGATCCAGACTCTGGCGCCGGTCCTGCGGCAACATGGACACCGGGTGCGGCTGTTTGACACCTGTCACCCCCAGATGCAGGCGGAGCACATCGCCCAGGCGGCGGCCGCGGAGGCCCCCGACGTCATGGCGCTCTCCTGCCTGTCGACGACCACCTACCCCGCGCTTAAGAGCCTGGCCAGGCGGCTAAAGTTGGCCGCGCCGAACCTTCCCCTGATTGTGGGCGGCCCCTTTGCCACCATGAATTCGGACCGCATCCTCCAAGACTGCCCTGAGCTGGACTGCGTGGGGGTCGGGGAGGGCGAAGAGCTTCTGCCGGACTACTTGAACCACCTGGATAATCCAGGCGACGTCGACGGTCTGGTCTGGCGTGACGCCGGCGGGATCGTCCGGAACGCTCCCCGTCCACTCATACGGGACCTGAATCAGTTTCCTTACCCCGACCGGACCAGCCTACCCATCGATTATATCGAGTCATTGCCCCTGGATGTCCCTGCGGTTCTCTCCCTGGATAAATTCTGTACCATGCAGACTTCCCGAGGGTGCCCCTATGCCTGCATCTACTGCGATATCCCGTCGTTGTCCCAGGGCAAATGGCGCTACCGTTCGGCGGAGCATGTCTTGGGGGAAATGCAGCAGTTGAACGATCTGGGCTATCGCTCGATTTACCTTACCGATGATCACTTTCTCCTTAACCGCAAGCGTATCAGCGAAGTTTGCCGCGGCATCATGGAGCGCCGACTGAAGTTCAACTGGGGCTGCGAAGGTCGGGTTGATGCGGTCGCGGTTGATCAGTTGGCGATTATGAAACAGGCCAACTGCAATTTTCTGGCCTTTGGGGTAGAGGCGGGCACCCAAAAAGTCCTGGACCGGCTTCACAAGCATCAGACCCTGAAACAGGTTGAGCACGCGGTCAGTGAGGCGAAGCGGCAGGGCATCGAACGGGTGCACGGATTTTTTGTCATCGGCTCGCCCGGCGAAACCAAAAAGGAGGTCATGGCCAGTTTCCGCTTTGCCGCCCGGCTGAAGCTGGACACCTTCGGTTTCAATCGCTTGTGCGTCTACCGGGGCACCCCCCTGTGGCAGGAGTACGTCGACCGCGGCATCATTGACGACGAGCGCGATTGGGACAAATGGTTCAAGTGCTCGGACATCGACCCCACCGCCCTGTCGAGTGCGGTGGTGAACCAGGTGCGTATGCGAGGCTACGCCCGGCTTTTTGCCAGCCGCATTTTCCGGCGTCCCTTCCGCACCTATAAGCTCCTGCGCCTCTTCGGCAGCCACATGAAGACCACGGATATCCTCAAATTGCTCTACAGTCCTTTCAAGCGGCGGAGCTTGAGCCGGAAGCCCGATCTCCCGGCCAGGATGCTTGAGTTGGGACTCAAAGAGCTACCCCTGGACACCCCCGCCATCCCGTGAGCCGAACTCTCCGGCTGCTGGGAGAGCCTGGCCCGAGAGCCGGCGATGAGACGGGGCCGCCACCGGCGGCCTGCCCTCATACCAACGATCATTTCCCCCCGGACACAACGAAGCATGAAAATGTAGGACAGCCGCCCCCGGCTGTCCCTGGGCAGGCGAGGGCGCCTGCCCTACACTTTCATATAAATAAGCAATCAAAAGACTATTTTTGTCATTCTGAGCGC
>JAGVPN010000296.1 GCA_020052215.1 Syntrophobacterales bacterium | reverse complement strand
TCAAGGTTCAAGGTTCAAGGTTCAAAGTTGAAGGTTTGGTTAATAAAGAATACGTACCGTGCACCATGATAAAAAGCCCGCCACTTTTCATGCGTTATGGGTGGGCCAAAGGCCTATGAATGACTGCTTTGAAAAGTTTTTCCGTATGGTGCGTCTTACGCACCATGAGCTTATGGCTGTGGCGGGCACGGAGTCCCGCCCCACCTGTCTTTTTATGATTTACGGGTGAGCCAGGGCCTCAGGCGCGACTGTCCTAAAAAGGTTAGCCCAGTTGCTAAAAATAAACCTGTACCGGTGCGAAAAACGCACCCTACGACCCTGCCTCTTCCAGCACCTCCAGGGTCTGGGCCACCGTGCTCTCCCAACTAAGTCCGGCCACCGCCTGGGCCGCAGCCTGGCGCACCTGCGGGTCCCGATCCCGGGTAAGGAACGTCGTCAGGGCCTCCGTGAGGCCGGCGATGTCGTCCGGCTGCGGGATTATGGCGCCGTTCTCCCCGGAGGTGATGAATTCCGCCGCCCCGTTGGCTGCGGTGGTGACCGTAGGCAGGCCGCAGCCCAGGGCCTCCAGCACCACGTTGCTGCACGGGTCATAGAGGGTGGGCAGGGCCAGCACCGTGGCGGCCTGATAAAACGGCGCGGTCTCGGTCACCGGCCCCCAGAATCTGACCCGGTCAGCCACCCCTAACCGTTCCGCGGCCCGGAGGTAAGGGGCGATATGGCCTTTGCCCACCACCCATAACTGACTGCCCTTATCTTTTAGACTGCCGAACGCCTGCAAAAGATAAGTCAAACCTTTTCGTTCAAAACCCGAACCCACAAATAACACTACGGCGCCGTCCTCCGGCGCCCCCAGGCGGCGGCGGAGAGCCGCGGCGGCGTTGGCCGCCAGGGGGTGAAACCGCTGCCGGTCCAGGCCGTTCACAATCACCCGGACGCGGGCCGGGTCCACCCCATAGAGCCGGATGATTTCTTCCCGCACCTGTCGGGAGTTGGCGATCACCCGCCGCAGTCCCGGGGAGGTGAAGAGCCGCCGCTCCACGAGGAGCATCACCCGGTGAAACAGGCTGAGGGTTTGGGCGGCCCGGGCCAGGGGTGAGAGATAGGGGGCGCGGCGGGACAAGAACTCCCGGTGGCAGCCGTCCCCGGCGCGGTAGACCTGGGGGTCCAGAACGCGCTCCAGGCTGAACGCCACCTGGGGCCCGGCGTCTTTGAGGAGGCGGCGGGTGCTCAGGGCGAAGGTAAGGAGCCGGAGGGTCTTTCCCCCCCAGACCGGCACCCGCACGTAGGCTGCCTTCGGCCCCAGCGCGGCTTGGGCCTCGGGCGCGCTTTCGATGCCGTACACCGTCACTTCGTGGCCGGCCGCGGCCAGGCCCCGGGTCAGGTAGCCCAGGGTGGTCTCGGCCCCGCCCAGGGTCGTGACCCGTTGTCGCAGGAGAGCGATCTTCAAATAAGACCTTTAAAAGGTGTTTGGAGTGGAGAACCGGGATGTAGGGGCGGTTCGCGAACCGCCCCTACAACTCCCATCTCAGCCCCTGTATGGGATTGGGGATGGTGGTTTGGGGGAAGGGGTAGGGGCTTCCGCCCTTTGCCCCTCCCCCAAAGCCCTAAACCCCGCCCTTGAGTTCGGCGAACGCGGCCTGTTCGAAGGCGGCGGCCTTGTCAGACCGGGGCGCCGAGGCCGGCCCCTGGATCACCCGCTGGGCCGGGGAGGTGTCTTGTTTGACCTTAGTAACCTGCATCTCCCAGATGGCCATGGCGTCGCTCATGGCCATGGGCTCTTTGACCAGGCGCATTACGCCCTGGACCCCCATGACCAGGTCGTCGGCCCCGATGATTTCCAGGGAGACCCGGCCGTCCCGGCGAAGATTGGCGGTAGTGCCGCTGTGCCGGAGCAGGCCCACCCGCAGGGTTTTCTCATCTTGGGCGTAGATGAGGGAAACGGGGCAGGTATTGGGCGCGCCGTCCTCTCCCACGGTGGCGGCCACCACGATGATCTTGTTGGGGTTCTGGTTGAACAAAGCCGTCAGATCAATGATCTGCTCTTCCCCAGGCTTACGGGCCACGTTCACCTTCAGTCCGTCTCCCACTACTCTGGCCATGGTTTTCTCCCTTTAGAGCTAGTTAAAATGCCTTCCAATTAATTTCCGATAAAAATACTAATAAGTAAAATTAATTATATTTATCTAAACAATAAGTAATTCTTATGGAATGGCAGCAGCTTCTGGGTTTCTGACGGGTGGTACGGCTGAGCAGCTTCACCAAGGCCGCCGCGGCCACCTTCAGTACTCAGTAAGCCCTGGTCAAGGCCATGGAAGAGGAACTGGACTGCCAGCTTCCGGAACGTCTGAGTAAGCGGCAACTGCGCTTCACCCCGGCGGGGGCAAAGTAATATAGGGCGTGCCGTGCACGCCCACCTTTGGCGGCCACAGGCCGCCCTATATTTGGCCAAAATGCCGCGCCATCTGCGCCAAAACCTCCGCCGGGGTCAGTTCCACCAGGCAACGGCTGACTTTGGTGCCCTGGCAGCCGTCTTGGCCGCAGGGCAGGCAATCCCAATCTTTTTTGATCACCAGGTGGCCCTCACCCCAGGGACCCCAGTTGAACACCCCGCTGGGACCGAAGAGCGCCACCGCCGGGGTGTTTACCGCCGCGGCCAGGTGCATGGGGGCGCTGTCCATCCCGAAGAACAGGCGGGCTTTACTGATGATAGCCCCCAGTTCCTTCAGGCTCAGGCGGCCGGTCAGATCGACGGGCGCGGCCCGGCACTCCTTAAGCACCGCGGCCAGCAGTTCCTGCTCATGCGCGGCCCGGGTCCCGGTGAGCACCGTGGTCAGGCCCCACTGATCTTGAAAAAACTCCATCACCCGGGCGTAGCCGCTGGGAGTCCAGCACTTGAAGCGCCAGCCGGCCCCGGGATGCATCACCACGAAGCGCCCGTGGGCCAGTCCCAGGGACGAAAGCTGCTCTCGTACTTTCTGCTCCACCGCCGCATCCCAAAAAAACTGCAACCGGGGGTTCACGGGTTCAATCCCCAGGGCCAGCACGGCCGCCAGGTTTTGGTCCACCAGGTGCATCCTCACGGGTGGGCGGGGCAGCAGGCGGGTAAAACAGCCGTGGCGCTGCCAGAAGGGTTGCCGGGGGTGGGCAAAGCCGATCCGCTCCCGGGCCCCGGTGAGCCAGGAGTAGAACGCGCCCCGGTCGCCGCCGGAAAGCTCCAGTACCAGGTCGAAGCGCCGCCGCCTGAGGTCTCGGATGAAGCGCCATGCCTGCCCCCAGGTCTCGCCCCGCCGGTCCGCTACCAGGAGGCCGTCCAGCCCCGGGTGGCCGGAGACCATTGCCTCGGTGCCCCGGGGGACCAGGTAGGTCAGCCGGCACTCGGGCCAGGCCTCTTTCAGGGCGGCGATCACCGGGGTGCTCACCAGGACGTCTCCCGGTTGCTTGAGCTTGATTACCAGGATGCGCTTATAAGTCGCTATCGGCATCACCGGCATCTTTAGGACCCAGGGCCACGCCCCGTTTGGCGGCGCGGATGAATTCCAGGAGGTGGGCCACTTCCGGGGTCAGGGGCACTTCCTGCTCCACCCGCGCCAGGGCGGCCTTGAGGTTGCCCCGGCGGAAGAACAGGAGACGGAAGGCCTGGCGCAGGGCGGCAATGGTGTCGGCGGCAAAACCGGCCCGCTTCAACCCCACCAGATTGACCCCTTTGACCGTGTGGGTATCGTCGATAATCGCGTAAGGCGGAATGTCCCGGGAGGCCCGGGAGCCGCCCCGCATGATGGCCAGGGCGCCCACCCGGATGAACTGGTGCAGGAGACAGTTGGCCGAAATAAAGGCCCGGTCCGCCACTTCGACGTAGCCGCCCACCAGGGCGCCGTTGACCACCACCACGTGATTCCCCAGACAGGAGTTGTGGGCCAGGTGGCTCAGGGCCATGAGAAAATTGTGGTTGCCCACCCGGGTGGCGCTGCCCGGCTTGGTCCCCCGGTGGATGGTGACGTACTCCCGGATGCGGTTGTGGTCGCCGATGATGGTGTAGCTCTCCTCCCCGGTGAAGGCGTAATCCTGGGGGTCGTAGCCCACGATGGCCCCGAAGCCGATGAGGTTGCGCTCCCCGATGGTGGTGTAGGGGCCGATGTAGGCGTGGGCCAGGATGCAGGTGCCGGCGCCGATGGTGCTGGGGCCGTCAATGATCACCCCCGGCCCGACTTCCACATCCGGCGCCAGTTCAACCCCGGGGGCGATCCTGGCGCTGGGGTCAATGGCCATCTAAGTCCCTCCCCAGGGAGAGTTCCCGGAGATAGTAATATTTCAGAAATTTATACGTGCTCATGAGCACCGCCAGGGTATATCCCGGCGTCCCCTCCAAAAACCCCCGCCGGATAAAATAGAGATGGAGAAAGGAGAAAAAGGGCCTGACGAATAATTCTCCCGGCAAGGGGCGCCGCCCTGCCTTGGCCAGCTCCTGGGCCGCCAGGCGGGCGTACCGGTCCATGCGGGCGACGTATTCGCTGACGCTCCGGTAGCTGTAATGCTCCAAAGGAGTTTTGAGGGTCCCCACGGGCCCGGCCACCACCACTTCCTCGTGGACCTCCCGGTCCCGGAAGCGGCCCCGGCCCCGGCGAAACAGGCGCAGGGTGTAATCGGGATACCAACCCAGAT
>JAGVPN010000125.1 GCA_020052215.1 Syntrophobacterales bacterium | reverse complement strand
TGAGCTGAACGTCTCCAGGCTGGCCGCAGTTTGGTAAGCTGATTCAGGGAGAGGTGCCTCCTGTATGTGCTAAAATCGGCTCGAGTTTCAGCAAAAAGGCCAGGAACGAACGGTTTCATTGAATGAGAGTTCCCAATGGCTAACGTTGCCTCAAATGGACCGGTAATTCTCATGAATTTTGCAAGAGGTTCGATATATTAAGCAGATTCTCCCCTTTTCCCGGAACCCTCTCGGATAGACAGATTATAGGATAATCCGGGCCAAAAATCTAAAATTTGTCGAGGAGGAAATGGGGGGCTGGATTCACTAACTGCTATATATCCAAATTTACCAATTTGCGAAAAATTATCGATAGTTACCCTGTACCGGCAGGCGCGCCGCTTGCTGCCGGTGGGATTGAACGCCGGGATTGAACCAGAAGATGTTCCGGCCTTTGACGCCCGCGGGGTCGGCGGTGGCGTACCAGCGGCCTTTGTTGAGGTGTGCCGCTTGGTAGCCGCAGCCGTAGAGGAATTGCGCCACCGCGGCCTTGCTGGCGCCGGCGGCTTGTAAGTTCTTTTCTTCCATTTCCATCAGCCACAGGGGGGGAGTGTGAGCGATGATGCCCTTAGCCCCCTGGAGCACGGCCAGCTCCGCCCCCTCGGCATCCAGCTTGATGAGGTTGGGAGGGGGTAAATGCTCTTCCCGAAGAAAGTGGTCCAGGGCCACCGTCCGGCAGACCTCGCAGCCGGCCTGGGCCTGGGAGGCCGGGTAGAGGCTGGCGCTGCTGTCGGCAATGTCGCCTAAAAGATGGAGCACCGCCTCACCCTCCCGGTCGGTGACGGCCAGGGGGTAGGCCTGGATATTCCGCCAGGGATTTAAGGCGAGATTTTCGGTCAGCCGGGCATAGGCATTCTTCCCGGGCTCAAACGCGATGATCCGGCCGCGGTGGTTGAGGGCCGTGGCCGCCACCAGGGTGAAATAGCCCACATTGGCGCCGATATCCCAAAAGACGTCATCCCCCGAAAGGAGCCGCTGCACCAGGTCGGCTTCGTACCTCTCGTGGTAATGCCCATAGAAATAGACCTTGAGCTGTTCGGGATCGGCTAAGTCCAGGTTCATGCGGAAGCCCTTGTCCAGCCGGACCACAGCATACCGCTCCGTCGGCGCCAGAGCAGCATGGAAGCGCTCATAAAACCAAGCCTTGCCGTCCCGCAGGGGGAATTTGCTGAGGTACCGGCGAAACAGGTTTCGGCCCACCGCGGTGAGCCAAGGGTTCGACATCGTTATCCTCTAAAATAGACTGCTTCGAAAAGTTTTTGCGTAGGGTGCGTCTTACGCACCAATTAATCAGCGGAATCGGCGGGCAATGCCCGCCCTACATCACTGCTCACTGCTTCCTTCACGGCAGGCGCCGGTGGCGCAGGCAGGGGAGTTCCCGGCGCAGGCGCTGGAGCCGCTGGTAGTCCAGTCGGGCCAGGATCACGCCTTCGCCGTCCGGGGCCTGGGCCAGGATTAGCCCCCAGGGGTCAATGATGAGGGAGCGGCCGTAGGTGCGGCGGCCCGGCACGGGTTGCCCGCATTGGGCCGGCGCCAGCACGTAGGATAAATTCTCGATGGCCCGGGCCCGGAGCAGCACTTCCCAGTGATCCCGGCCGGTGGTGGCGGTAAAGGCCGCGGGGACCAGGAAGAGGTTGGCCCCGCGACTGACCTGGGCCCGGAAGAGTTCGGGGAAGCGCAGGTCATAACAGATGGACAGCCCGGCGGTAAAGGACTCGCCCGGGAGCGCCGCGGTCACCACGGCATCGCCCGGTTGGGTGAACTCCGACTCCCGGGAGGGCGGGGCGCCGGGCAGATCCACGTCGAACAGATGCAGCTTGCGGTAGTAGGCCAAAATCTGGCCCCGGGGACCCAGAAGCAGGCTGGTGTTGTAGGGCCGGGCCTTTTCCGGGGTGCGTTCGGGGAAAGAGCCCAGGAGGAGAAAGATCCCCAGTTTGCCGGCCAGCTCCCGGAAGCGGGTCACCAGGGGGCCGTCCACGGTCTGGGCCGCGGCCGCGGTGTCGGCGTCGCGCCCCAAACAGGCGAAATGCTCCGGCAGGGCCACCAGCCGGGCGCCCCGGGAGGCGGCCTCCTCGACGAAGGCCTGGGTCCGGGCCAGGTTGGCCGAAAGGTCCGGGGTGGAGTTAAGTTGTATGGCCGCGACCAGCATAAGCAGTAAGCAGTGAGCGGTGAGCAGTGAGCAGATTTCCGCAAATTCCAGATTTATTATGGTTCCTGACCGCAGACCGCTAAAAGCTCCCCCTCCTCCTTGCAGATAATTATCACAGGACTTCCGATAAAGCAAAGTGGAAGCCGGTCACGGCCCCACCGGCGCGGAGGCGATAGATGACCAGGAGAAGTTGGCGACCGCCTCAGGTCGCGGTTGGCGCCAAAGACCACGAAAAGGTGTGGATCCACGCGATGATCAGCCGTAACCTTAATAGTCCAATAAAGCATAAACATTAGGTCTAGGCATAAGGCTGGCGAACCGTGGCGCCGCTAATAAAGTAAGGAGCCAAATCCGAGACTGCAACCTATGGGGCAACAGGCGGGTGGAAATAGTTGGAGGCAAGGTGCTTGGGACACGTTGGCACCAGATCGCCATCACCCTGGAGGTTGATGGCGACCTGGTAATGAGAGATAGGTATGCGGGAAAGGGATGGAGAGACTGGTATAATGATCCTGAGAATTAAGGCTGCAAGCAACCAATTCTGGGTTGGACGGCCCACACCGCATAGTAGATTCGATCCGGCTTGCCCGGGGTGATGGCGATGGCGCCGACGGGATTGGGAGCGAAATTGAAGTAATTGGGTGGGAGAATATTTTCAGTGTAACAGCCCTCCACCACGGGTATCTTGAACTCCCTGGGTTTGATAATGGCAACCTCGGGTGGACCTATTTCTCTCCTATGAGTTTTCGTCTTCACCTTGAGTTGCTGCACACGCAGGGTTTTCGAGACGATTTTTACCTCTTTTTCGCATTTAGCAACTGGGCTGATGGTGCTAATTTTCTCGAACCAATCGGCGAACCAGGGGGTGCCGCGGCTGTCCAGGAATATCTGCCGGGCGTAAACCGGTGGTTGTTTATGCGGATAGCCCAAACAGGTATTGCTGAGGACATCAAATTTGAAGACCGCCATTTCGTCTGGATTTTGGAAGGTTTCATAGCTTATCCAGACAGTTGCGCCCTTCTCATCTGCGACGATGCCGTGAAAGTTTGCCGGGTTGGCGGCGGGAATGAACCAGCAGGTGAGTTCGTCGGTTGAGGGTTGCAGACGGGCGAAGGCCGCCACATCCTGCATGCCTGTCCCACCCTGAATGCTCATCCAGACGTTTCTCTGGGAATCCACCCACAAAGCCTCCGGGCAGGGGATAAACGGGCGCGGCAGCAGCCAATATTGTTGGTCCAGCGTCTGGGGGTTCAACGTGCCGACGATCGCGGTGCATTGATTAATATTATTAATCCCCTGGTAGCCCGTATACCAGACGTTTCCCTGGGCATCGAACATGAGATGCCGCGGATAACCGCCCGCGCCATAGCCCGTAAAGAGAGACGTTTTCGGATTGAGACTGACGATCATTCCGGCCTGGGGCGTCCCGGCCTCAGTGAGCGCAAACCAGGGGATACTGTTCGGATCGTAAGTGATGCCTTCGGCGTAACCAAGAGCCGGAGGCTTGGGGCGCCAAGGGACAGGCCATTCTTTAACTGTGTTCTTGCCGACGTCGAGTTCTCCAATAGTGGGTGTCCACCCGGTAAAGTAGATCTTGCCGCCTTTTTCCGGCGTCAGATATTGCACACCACTGGACACGGGCAAGGGCCACTCAAGGATCTTGTGCATCGCTTCTCCTCTCTTTTGTCTTGGCAAACATCTCAAAGATTAGGGGGAAGTCCGGCTTTCTTTATTCCGGAGTGATGTCATAATCTTATTCCTTAGAGTTTGAGGGAGCGCAATCTTCGGAAGGCGAACTTTTAGAAAAGCACAATGACACAAATATTTAAAGACATCAAGAATAATTAATTTTTGCGGAGAGGACATATCCCGCTATCGGCTAACAGATGTTGCGATGATTTATCACTTTGGCTGATTCCGGCCCCGGAAGTGTGCCTGGAATTCTTCCGGGGTCAGGGCCATAAAGCCCAGGGCCCGGCTGAGCTGCACCACCGCCGGGGGCGCCAGGCGAGCCCGGGTCAAGAACGCCGTTTCGGCCAGCACCTGCCGGGCGGGGCCGTCCAGGAGGACCTGGCCGTCCAGCAGGACCACCAGGCGGCGGGCATAGGTGGCGGCGGCCCACATGGAGTGGGTCACCATGATCACCGTGTGCCCCTGGGCGTGGAGTTCCCGGACCAGGCCCAGGAGGTCCTGCTGCTCCCGGTGGTCCAGGCCGGTGGTGGGCTCATCCAGGATGATCACCTGGGGGGCCAGGGCCAGGACCCCGGCCACCGCCAGGCGCTGGCGCTGGCCCTTGGTGAGGGAGAAGGGGTCGTCCCCGGCCCGGTCCAGGAGGTGCACCCGGGTCAAGGCCTCCCCTACCCGGCGCTCCACCTCTGGGGGCGACAGGCCCAGGAGGCGGACTCCAAAAGCCACCTCCTCCCAGACCTCTTCGGCGAACAGCTGATAATCGGGGTTTTGAAAGACATAGCCCACCCGGAAATTTTCGTCCGGCTGTTGCCAAACTTCCCCGTTCTGAGGCGTCAATAAGCCCCGGAGGAGCTTGAGCACGGTGGTCTTGCCGCTGCCGTTGGGCCCCAGGATGGCGGTGATCTCCTGCTCCCGGAAGGATAGGGAGAAGTCTTGGACGACCGGCGGGTCGCCCGGATAGGCAAAGGTCACCCGGCGCAGGGCCAGAATCTCGGATCCGTAGGGCGGGCGTCCCCGCCCGCCGCCCTCGGGGTCCTCGCCGGTTAAGGCAGGTGGCAAGGCGGAATCCGCTTGAGACGTTCTATCCCATCCCAGGTCCCGGGCCTGGTCCACCGCTGCCTCCAGGGTGAGGGGGAGGGTGGCCTGGCCCAGATCGTGGAACAGGGCGGGCAGCTCCGGCGGGTTGAGGCCGAGCCCCCGCAGGCGTTCCACTTCCCGGAGGATCACCTCCGGGGGGCCATCCGCCAGGATTTTACCCCGGGCCAGGAGCACGATCCGGGAGCAGAAGCGGGCCAGGCGCAGGTCTTCTCCCAGGAAGACCAAGGTAAGGTCCTGGGTCCGGCTGAGGCGGTCCAGGGTGGCCAGGAGTTCCTCCACCCGCAGGGGATCGAGATCCGTGGTGGGTTCGTCCAGGACCAAAAGCTTCGGCGCCAGAGACAGGACCGCGGCCAGGGCCAGGAGCTGTCTTTGCCCGCCGGAGAGGGTGGCGGGGGCCCGGTCGTCGTACCCGGCCAGCCCCATAAGGTCCAGGCACTCCCCGACCCGTTGCCGCAGCTCCTCCCGGGGCAGGGCCAGATTTTCCGGACCGAAGGCCACCTCCTGGTCCACCCGGGTGGAGAAGAGCTGGGCCTCGAAATCCTGGAGCAAAATCCCCACCCGCCCGGCCAGCTGCCGGGGCCGGCAAGTTGTGGTGAGCACCCCGTCCACCACGATCCGGCCTCGGAAATCCCCCTTGATCAGCCGGGGAATGAGACCCTGAAGGCACAGGGCCAGGGTGGATTTCCCGGCTTCGCTGGGGCCCAGGATCGCCACCCGCTCCCCGGGGCGCACGGTTAGGTTCAGGCCGTGGAACACCGGCCAGGTGGCTTTCTTGTAGCGGAAATAGAGATCAGTGATCTTAATGATGGAATCGATTGGCTGCAAAAGCTTCCCTGTCATGGTGCATGGTAGCCGCAGGCTTTACCGTGAACAACTTCAAATCCCCCTAAATCCCTTTTCCAAAGGGGGACTTTAATACCCCCCTTTGCAAAAGGGGGGCAGGGGGGATTTTCCATTGCCAGGGGTGAGCCGCCGTTGGCTCATGCCCGTTTAGCCTGCGCTGATAATGGGCCCGGCACGCTGTGTCCCTATGAAACCTTCTGCTCGCAGCGATTCATTCGTTATAAAAATGCTGTGAAGGCCAGGGCCGCCGAGGGTCTGCGTGAACGGCACTCCAGATATTCCTAAATAGCATTTCAATTATTTCCATTTGTGGTTTGGGTCCGGGACAAAGGTTAGGCCAACTACATCATCTCCGTGGTAGCCTCTGACAAGCCACCCTCCTGGAATTTTGGCTCGCCATACAGTCCCGATTTCAAACCCTGCTTGGCCCACCTTCTCCCGTCTTTAGTTGAGGCATTTCTTATTTCCTTTTCTATGACCGTAATCCGGTTTCTATGGACATTGAGGCGCCTCTTAATAATTATAGCTTAACGGGCGGAAATTGCCTTTCCCGGCGCAGGCTAAAGCCTGCGGCTACCAATGATATTTTACAGCAGGAAACACCCGGCCAGGAGGACGGCCAGGAAGGGGATCAGGGTGAGGGCCAGAGCCGGGAGCGCCGGGGCGCTGATGAGACCGACGCCCAGGGCCAGGCCAGTCAAATAGCCGCCGCCGGCCCCCAGCCACACCAGGAACAGGCCCAGGCGGCGAGACGGGCCGGGGAGGCGGTCCTCGGGGTCCATCTGCTCGGTCCAGGCCAGGTCCCAGCGGCTCACCCGGGGCGTCAGCAAGCGGAGGAGCACGGGGCCCAGGATGAGGGCGATGACGGCATTGTTGATGAAAACTGCCACCGCGATGACGGAGAAGGGCAGGAGTTTGAAGACCTCCAGCCCGAAGCCGATCACCAGGGCGCAGGCCCAGGCGCCCAGGACCACCGCGCCGACAAAGCGAAGCAGGTGGCGCGGCAGATCGGCCAGGGGACGGTCGCCCCAGAGTTTATAGGTCAGGTAGGCGGCCAGAAAATTTCCCCAAAAGCCGAAGAAACTGCCCACGCCCAGGGTGCCGAAAAAGTCGCCGATGAGGTTGCCGAAGGCGGCGCCCCAGGCCCCCGCCGGGCCGAAGAGGAGGCCGAAGACCACGGGAATGACATTGGCGGGGCGCAGTTCCGTGAGGCCCGGGATCAGGGGGATGCCCTTGAAGGGGATAAGGATGGCGGCGAAGATCCCGGCGGTGAGCACCGTCAGGACCACCATGGTCGAATAATTCCACATGCGCCAGACTTCCCGCATCCGCCCAAGCTCCTAACGACCCATTCTACCGCATTGGGGCCGATGGGGCAATGTCGCCCTGGGGCGGCGCCACCCCGCTGGCATGGTTAAGAGAAGATCGGCCGGGCAAAAAATCAGTGAGGCCGACGCCGTTCAGGGAGAAGGTCGCCGTTATAATCAGGGAGGAAGCAGGTTTTTAAAGCTCCGGCCCCGTGCCTGGAAAGGCCTCCCCCGGGAGAACTAGCTTGCGGGCCGGGCCATTTTTCTCTACAATTTCATGGTCAAAGGCAGGAAAAAGGCAAAGCTCGCAGGTCCGGAGACAGTCTTTTATACCAATGAGCAATCAAAATACTATTTTTGTCATTCTGAGCGCCGCGAAGAATCTCTCTTTTATAACCGCCGAGATTCTTCACTGCGAGGCGCTCCGTTCAGAATGACATACATATTCATAGTTTTTTGACTGCAACTTGGTATTACTAGTGGTGGTTGAGGAGAATTAGCCGGCGCCGCAGTAAAATCTTTCCTTGACTTGACAAGCTCCCGGCCCGGGAGGGAGAGGGTGGGGGGGAGGGTCGGCCCCGGCGGGTTATCCTCTCTTTGAGCCAGGACCGGGGGCGCCAGGCGGGTCCTGGCGGATATTAGTCGCAGTAAGAAAAGGAGTTTAGTTATTATGTCAAACCGGAAAGTCGGGGTCTATGTGGACTCCATGAATATCATGCGCAACGGCGGTTACGGCATGCGCCATGAAGTGATTCGGCGCTTTGTCGGCCGGGACGGCGATGAAGTGATGCGCCTGAATGCCTATGTCGCCATTGACGAAGAGCGCGCCGTTTCCGATCCTAATTACAAAACCCACTTGAATTTCATTTTCCACCTGCGGGATTTAGGGTTCAAAGTTATTGAGAAGCCCATCCGGTGGTACACCGATGAGGCCGGGAAGACGTACGGCAAGGCCAACCTGGACATGGAAATGGGCCTGGACATCGTGTCCCAATCGGACCGTTTGGACCTGATCTATCTGCTAACCGGCGACGGCGATTTCTGCAGCGTGGTCACCATGGCGCAGAACAAGGGGTGCCGGGTGGAACTGGTGGCCTTTGCCAATGTCTCGGGGCGGTTGCGCCGGGAGGTGGACCTGTTCGTGCCCGGCTACCTGGTGCCGGGGCTGTTGCCTACCACACCGCCCTTTGCCGGGGCTCCGCCCTGGGGGGAGGTGGGCAGTCGGGTCCGGGGCGTGTGCACCAAGTATTTTCAGGACCGCTACTACGGGTTTTTCCGGTTCATGCACGGCTTCGGCAAGGTCTGGGTCACCGACACCCGCCTGGAAGAATCCCCCTATTCCTCGGTGTTTTTCATGGAAAAGGACCTGCCGTCGGGGGTTAACCCCGAGAACCTGCCCAGCCGGGATTACATCTTTGAGTTCACCCTCAGCGAGGGGGATAAAGGGTTTGTGGCTGCGGATATCGATTTGAATTATAAGTATTGAGAAAGGTTTTCAGTTTTCGGTTTTCGGTTGAAAAAGTCGGGTCTGCTTGCTTTTCGTTGGTGGATGCATCAATTTGTATTGACTTGAAAAAGCCTGGCACTTACGTTCCATACCGAAAACCGAAAACTGAAAACCGATGCAAGGAGGGCCCATGGGCCAGAAACTGCGCGTACTGTTTGTTGCTTCGGAAGGGGTGCCCTTTGCCAAGACCGGAGGTCTGGCCGATATCGTGGGGACCCTGCCCCAGGCCCTGGAGGAACTGGGGGTCGAAGTCAAGGTCCTCATGCCTTACTACGGTATGGTGAAGCAGGGGAAGGCGCCCACCACCCTCATCGCCGAGGACCTGGAGGTGAACCTGGGGCTGATCAACCACACTTTCAACCTCATGGCTCCCACC
>JAGVPN010000214.1 GCA_020052215.1 Syntrophobacterales bacterium | reverse complement strand
TCGGCAAACTTCTTGACGATGCCGTGCATGCGCACGAAGCCGTCGCCGATAACCTCGACATCCTCGGGCGTATAAGCCGAAGCTAGCTTGGTGTACATGCCGAGGACGGCCGAATTGATGCGGAAGATGCCCTTTTGCTCCAAATCATCCAGTTTGTCGATAAGATGGGGAACCGCAATTTTCAGGAGGGGCTCCATGTCCTGCCACCAGTCGATGAGGTTCTCCATCTTCTCCAGAGACCAGGTAATATGCCGGAAACTGAGGAGGAGCTTTTTGAAGAGAGCGAGGGCATCCTCGATTTGAAACGCCGTCTCCACTTCCCCCAGTTCTTCGGTGAGCAACCTGGCGCCGGGGCCCATCAAGAGCGACAGGTCTCGCCCCAGGTCGCTCAGGTTTTCATAGGACCTGAGAAAAGGTGATAACTGTTCCTGGCTGGCGGTGACCCGATCAAGCTTTTCCTCCAGGCGTTCAAGGCGTTCTAGAATCAGATCGTTGGTCATGGCCTTCTCCTTTTGCTCCGCAGCGGCATTTCAATATCGGGAGAGAGGATGCCCCGTATCTTGCCGGCCAGGACGAACTGGGACTCCAGGGGCAGGTGGCTGCCCTTGAGCATCATGTTGAAATAAACCCAGCGGAACATCATCTTGCCAACGTAGTTGGAAAAGGTGACCCCCAAGAGATCAAGAGGCCCGATGCCCGGGAAGGGGAATTTGCCCGGCAGCGGTTCGATTTTGTAATTAAAGTCGAGAAGGGACCCCTTCTCGTAACCCGTCACCACCATTCAGGTGGCGTGTCCGTCATAATCCGGCCGGGGCGGTTGCCCGTCGATCTCCCGCATCAGGTTGTCCGCCACCACGTCGGCCTCGTAGTGGGCTACGGCCCCGGCCTTGGAGGTGGGAACATTGGCGGCGTCGCCGATGACATAGATGGAATCGTATTTCTTGGCTTTCAGGGTAAAATTATCCGTGTCCATGTAGCCCATAGGGTCGCCCATGCCGCTGTCGATGATGCATTGGGCCCCGAAATTGGGAGGAATGGAGACCAGGAGATCATAAGGAACTTCTTCGCCGCCGTAGGACTTGATGACCTTTTTTTCTGAGTCCACCTGGGCTAGCTGGAAGTTGGGGGTCACCTTGACGTTCTTTTCTTTGCAAATATTGCCCAGGATTTCCGCAGCCACCGGTTTGGTGAAAGCCGCGGAGAGGGGCGTCACCAGCTCAATCTCAATTTTGTCCCTGACGCCGTTGATGCCGAAAAACCAATCCGACATGAAGGCGAACTCCAGAGGGGCCACCGGGCACTTGAAGGGCAGTTCAGCGATGTTCACCACCACCCGGCCTTTTTCGAAGTACTTCAGCTTCTCCCGGAGAGCCAGGGCCCCTTCCAGGGTGTAAAAATTGTGGATGTCCTGACCCCAACCGTCGATCAGGCCTTCCACTTCTTCGGGAACGATGCGACAGCCGGTGGCGATCACCAGCCAGTCATAGGGGAAGGTCTCCCGCTTGGTCTTGACCTCTTTCTTGTCCGGATCAATCCCCAAGATCTCATCCAGCACCAGATTGACCCCGGGAGGAACAAACTTGGTCTTGGGTTTGATGCAATCTTCCTTGGTGTAAATGCCGAAGGGGATGAAAAGCCAACCGGGCTGGTAGTGATGCTGCCAGTCTTTGTCGATGACGGTGATTGACCACTGGGACTCGGGCAGTCTCTGACGCATCTTGGTGGCAATGATGGTGCCGCCCGTCCCATGCCCTAACACAACCAGTTTCTTCATTCCCAAATCCTCCTTGATAACTTTGTAAGGCTGAACCGATTCATCCCTCGGCCTCTCCCACCGGATTAGCCAGATGTTCGCCGATACTCTTTAACCAGAAGCAGAGTTCCTCCACATCCAATGGCTTAACCAAACAGGCCAGAAGGTGGGAGCCGATAACTTCTTCTAATCCAGGGTGATACGACAGCTCGGAAATCCCCAACAGGTGCAGATGGGGGTGCATCTTCCTCAAACCCCGGAGAAACTGGGTATTTAAGGGCACAGTATCCAAATCCAGGATCACCGCGACCTCGGCATCCTTTTTAATCTCCTGTTCCAGATCCTTAAGGGAACTGATGAGGGCGGCGGGATAATCCAACTCTTGCAGCAGCGAACAAACTTCAAGGCCAGGTCCCCTGTCGCCCGCCACCACCAGCACACCCGGTTTTTTCATGCACCTTTCCCCACTAAGAACTTTGCCAGATATAGAAGCAAGGTTTATGCCCTGACCATAAGGTGCTGTAATTATTTGTTAAATGGCGTGGCGCCGAATCGGTGGGCCTGATGGTTATCCGAGGTAAGGATGAAGAGCTTTCGGGGAGACCAGCTAACTATCTATAATTACAGTTATTTTAAAAACCCTGCCAATTCCCGGCCGAAGGATGATTCCGACACTATTTATACATAAGGATTAATTATAAATGATATTAAATGGTTATCTGTGTTTGAAAATCAGGCACTGTCTGGTTGGGTTGGACACGGGATACCTTTGAGGAGGCTCCTGCTATCCTAGTTGGCGCCCTTTTCAGTGAGTCGTGGGTTTGGAGATCTTATGTCTCTTGAGGATGGCGTATACGGTGCTGCGGCTGATTCCCAGGCGCTGGGCCGCCAATTTCTTATTCCAGCCGCATTCTTCCAAAATGTTCAGTAACAGACTAAGTTCCTGATCGGCAATAGTGGAAGGAAAGCTTGGAGAGGGGTGATGGAGGGCTGAGGGGAAATCCCAGGCCTCCAATTGACTGCTCTTGGCCAGGACAACGGCATGTTCAACGGAATTCTCCAGTTCTCTGACGTTACCGGGCCAGGAATAATCCAGCAGCAGCCGCATGGCTCCGGAACTGATCTCCCGGAGGTCCTTGCCCCGCTCCTGCGCGAAACGTCTGAGGAAGTGGAGGGCCAGCAAAGGGATATCGTTTTTGCGATCCCGTAAAGGGGGCAGAATAAGAGGAATAACGTTGAGGCGGTAGAACAGGTCCTCTCTGAAGTTTCCCCGGGCCACCTCCTGCATCAAGTCCTTATTGGTGGCCGCCAAGACGCGGACGTCCACGGTCAGGGTCTTTTCTCCCCCCACCCGTTCAAATTTGCGGGTTTGCAACACTCGGAGTAGTTTTATCTGGGCCGGCGGGGGAATCTCGCCGATCTCGTCCAGGAATACCGTACCGCCGTCGGCCAGCTCGAAGCGTCCCGGCTTTTGACGCATCGCTCCGGTAAAGGCCCCCTTTTCGTGTCCGAAGAGTTCGCTTTCCAAAAGGGTCGCAGGGTAGGCCGAACAGTTGATCACCACGAAGGGATTGCCCTGACGGGAGCTCAAGCGGTGGATGGCCCGGGCCACCAATTCCTTGCCGGTGCCGCTTTCCCCTTGAATCAGGACGGTGGCGTCGGAGGAGGCCACGTCTTCAATGAGCTTATACACCACCTGCATCTTGGGGTCTTTGCCGATGATTTCGCCGAAACCGGCCTGGGCCTCGACCCGGCCTTTGAGGCTGCCCATCGCTTCTTCATGTAACATAGCCCTTCCCAAGGCCCCGGCATTCTGTTTGAGGACCAGCCCTATCCACTGCATCTGCTCGGAGTTGGTGTGCAAGCAGTCAGGACAGGCGATAACAGCCGCGCCCCGGATGTGATTGTCCGAAAAGGGAATGAGGGCCTGGTACCCCGCAGTGGAAAAATCGGGCGTGATACCCGGAAGTTTTTGAGCCAATTCCCGGGGGAGACTGCTGATCGTCAAGCTCCCCAAGGCGTCCCGGGCCGCCTTAACCACCGGGGGATCCCGGAATATGTTGACGCCTTCCTCCTCGGATAATACAAAAACCGTATCCTGGGAGCTATTCAAAACTATCAAGGCAATGTGGGGGCAAAGGATGGCCTCCCGAAGCTTTTTGAGTAAAAATCGACCTATCTCCTTCAAGGTGTAAAGCGCTCCCACCTCCTGCACGATCTGGCAGGCGGCCCGGGCCTGACCGTAAGCCCGCTCCAGTTCCAGGGTCTGCTCTTCCAGACGACAGGTATATTCCTCCTGGCGGGACACCATCTGGTTAAAGGAAACCGACAAGGTGGCAATTTCATCCTTGCCCGTCACCTCCACCTGGACATTTGACTTTCCCTGATCAATCTCTCTCGTGGCCGCCACCAGCGCCGCCAAAGGCCGGGCAATGCGCCGGACAAATAATAAACCGCCGCATAACGCCAGCAAAAGTAGTCCCAAAGTTATTGCACCGATCTCCCCCCAGAGCTTGACCAACTGGGTCCGGTAACGGCTTTCGGAAAATCCCAGGCGTAAAATTCCCGCCTTGCCTTCGAAGATGGGTAAAGCGGTATCCAGGTAGTGGTCCCCCTTTTGCGAGACGACTTGCCGAAAGCCGGGCTGAGCCGGGGAAATCGGCTGGTTGGCTTCCCGTAAGCCGGTAGGTACCCCTTGATCGAACGTATGAGCCAAAACCTGCCCATCTTTGAGGATGAACAGATAAGCCAGGGCAGGGTGAATGCGGCGCTGTTGGTCCAGCATCTTCTGGAGCCCCACCAGGTCGTTGATCAGAATCCGCTCGGCGGCATCCAGGGCGATGCCGTGCGCCAGGTCCTTCGACTGGCCCATTATCTCCTGGCGCAGGGCGCCGCTGTATCTCTGGGTGACGATGCCGGCGATGGCCAGGCCGGTCAGGATGACGATGGCTGAAATGGTGGCCAGAAGCTTACTTTTGAGGCTCAGGAGCATGCGGCTGTTCCTTGAGGTGGGCCAGGTCCCGTTGCATGGACCGGATCGGCTCATACCATTTTTCCTGTAAGGGCAGGAAGCGGTCAATCAGGAGCTCGGCCAGGATTTTCTTTCCCTCCGGGTCCCGGTGCATAGCTAACAAGGTCTGTTGAAGCCGCTCCCGTTCTGCCGCCGGGAGCTGCCGGGATGCCACCAGGGGTGGGATGCCATAGGCTTCGGACTTTTTAATGATTCGGGTCTTAGAAGTAAAAACGGGGTTAGTGGCCTGGTAATATTCCCATACCAAGCCGTCTACCGTCGCCCCCGCCACCAGACCCCGAGCCACCGCCAGGATAGAGTTGTCATGGCTGTAAGTGTAAATAATTTGCTTGAAGAAGGTCTCAGGCCGCTGGTGCAGTTCGGCCAACCAGAAGGTGGGAACCAGCTTGCCGGTGTTGGAGTCGGGGTCGGTGAAGGCAAAGGTCTGACCCTTGAGGTCTTGAAGCTTGTTGAAGGGGCTGTCTTGGTTGACAATCAAATACGCCCGGTAGGAGGTGCTCCTTTGGACCTCCGGGACGGCCAGGGGAACGAAGCCGTAACGGGCCTTGGTCGAGGCATAGGGACCCGAACAGATGAAGGCCAGGTCGATCTCCCCTTTCCCCAAAAGTTCATTAATCTCCTCATAGGTCTTGCGCTGTACGAACTCCAGGTCTTTTCCCGACTTCTTGGCCAGATAAGCCAGGAGTTGCCGGTAATGGATAAAGGTCTCCCGGGGGGAGATCATGGCCGCCACCGCTCCTCGGAGGGCGCCCGCCTCGCCGGCGTGATGTGTGGGCCGCGCTACGGGCAGGGTCTTGGAAAAATCCACCGTGACTTGGTCCGAGTCTCGGCTGCAACCGTTGGCCCCCAGCGCCATTACGGCGACGACACAAATTGCCAGAAAGCTGGTGAAGCTTACCAGCATGCTTTTGTTCAGGGAACCTCTCAGATCAAACACGCCCGAATAGGGGTCCTGGTTCACGGTTGCAAACCCCTCCGCCAGGGATTGTTTTCAATAATAATCTTTCAGGCACAAATTCTCAAGCCGCCTTGGAAAGTTTCTGAATCACCGGGCGCGGGTCCACCAGATGCCGGACGAACCACTCCTCGTAATCGTCGGCCCCCAAAGCCAGGGCCAGGATTTCCGAAAAGTGAAAAATGGGAATTTTGGCCCTGTTGGTGTTGCGAATCTCCAGGTTGAGCTGGCACATGGCGCAGGCGGTGACCAGGCAGTCCGCCTTGGCGGCCACGGCGCTGCCGATAATCTCCTGCACCAGGGGCGTGACGATCTCCGGATCAGTGGCCGAAAGAAACGACCCGCAACAGCGGTACATGAGAGCGTCGGGCACGGCCTCGGCCCCCAGGGCCGTGAGGATGTGTTCCATTTCACCCTGAAAGTATGTCTCCTTGGCCAGGCGCGGCGGTCGAGCCAGGGTGCAGCCATAGTAGGGAACAAACCTCAGGCCCTTCAGGCTGCGGCGGGCGTTGGCCTTGAGGCGGTCCAGGCCGTATCGCACCAGAACCTCCATAAAGTGGATGATTTCCAGGTCAGTGGAAATGGGGCGGCCCCACTTTTCTTCCAGGGCCGCCCGGGTCTTCGGGTCAGCCTGCAAACACTGCTGGGCCGACCGCAGGTAATGGAGACACCTGGGGCACATGGCCACCAGGGGTCGCCCCGCCGGGGCCAAAGACAGGTTCCGGGCCGCCATCCCCAGGCTCAGGTTCCTGCACATGGTCTGGGCCGAGGAGGAACCGCAGCAGTTCCAATCCTCCAGTTCAATCAAGTTGAGGCCCAAGATCCGGGCCGCCTGCATCAGGGAGCGGTTGCTCTCCGCCGCAGTGGTGGCCAGGGAGCAGCCCGGAAAATAAGAGAAGTCCTGTGGTTTCACGTCGCTCATGCCGATTCTCTCCAATAACAGGTGAATAGGTCGGCGATTTCCTTATTGGCATCGCGCACCCGTGAGGGTATAAGATCCAGTTTGCGTTTGGCCAGCATCCTCAGACCCAGGTCCAGGTCCTTCAGCCAGCGCCCGGTCTGCCTTTTATAACCCAGCATGATGCCCAGCTTATGGGCCCGGCCGTATTTTTCCAAAGACCTGAGCACCTCTTCGTGGAAATCAATGATGTTGGGTTTGCCGATGACCACGCCCGCTTCCACCGCCATGAGGCGTAAGGTGTCCATCACCGCGGCGAGGTCAATGCCCATGGGGCATTGGCTGGAGCAGGTGTGGCAGCCCACGCAAACCCAAATGGTCTTACAGGTGAGCACTTCCTGGCGCAGGCCGAATTGCACCAGCCGGATCACCTGGTTGGGGGTATAGTCCATGGCCTGGACAAAGGGGCAGCCGTTGCCGCAGCTCCGGCACTGGTAACAGCGGTTGAGCTCGGTGCCGCTGCGCTCCGCGACCTCGGCGGCCAATGATTGCCTCGGATTGTCGGCCTTAACCCTATCCGGGATCACAATTTCTTGAACGAGAGGCTGAACCTGGCTCATGAGTTAACCTCACTCTCCTGATTTCCGTGGGTTGGCGAGGCGGCGGCGCCGCCTTTCTTTTCCTGGTAATTGTTGATGGCCAGGGACAACGCCTCGGCCCCCAGGTTGGAGCAGTGCATCTTGTTTGGGGGGAGGCCGCCCAGGGCCTGGGCTACCCCTTGCCGGGTAATCTGTTGAGCTTCGTCCAGCTTCTTGCCTTTGGCCATTTCACTCACCAGGCTGGACACGGCAATGGCCGCCACACAGCCGAAGGTTTGGAACTTCACGTCCACCAGGGTGTCGTCCTTGACCTTGATATAAAAAGTCATCATATCGCCGCACTGGGGGTTGCCCACTTCGCCTACGCCGTCGGCGTCCTCGATAACCCCGGCATTGCGGGGATTGGTGAAATGATCCATCACAATCTCAGAGTACATGGCGCAACTCCTGGGCTCCTCCTGCCGGGGCCTGGCCCTGATGCAGCAAGTCAGCCAGCGTAATGGTATTCAGCTTGTCAAACATGGCCTTGGCCGCCTCCTTCCAAATCAGGCGGGTGGGGCAGGTAGGCGAACGCTCGCACACCTCGGAGTGCTCGGTGCATTCCGCCAGGGTGGCTCCCTCTTCCAGCAGGGCCACGATTTCTCCCACCGTGATCTCTTCAGGCGGCCTGGTCAGTGCGTGTCCCCCTTTAGGCCCCCGCACACTCTCCACGTAATTGGCCTTTTTCAAGGGGATGATGATCTGCTCCAGGTACTTAACGGAGATATTCTGGCGTTTGGCGATGTCTCCCAACTGCACCGGCCCCTGATTATAGTGCAGGGCCATGTCCATCATGAGCCGGGTGCCATAGCGGCTTTTGGTGGAGAGCTTCATGTTTAGGCTCCTGATCCTGCGGCCATCTTCTTCCGCCAGACGGGGGAGAAGGAACGGAGTTTTTCTACTGCCGGGGGCAGGTGCTTCAAAACATGCTGCACCTCTTCTTCCCGGTTAGCGCCACTCAGGGTAAAAACCATGGACCCCTGGGCCACGTCCGGCTTGATGCCGATGGCGCCCAGGACCGGCGAGGTTTTTAAGGCCTTGGAGGCGCAGGCGGACCCGGTGTTGCCATAGATCCCCTGGCTACTTAACAGGAAAATCAAGGCTTCACCTTCAATGCCTTCAAAGCAGAAACTGGCATGCCCCGGCAGTCTCTTGTCCGGATGGCCGGTAAAAAGGACCTCGGGCACATTCTTCCGGACTCCGGCGATTAAAAGGTCCCTCAGCTTCGCCAAATAGACCGCTTTCTCATCCAACTCCTGCCAGGCTAACTCCGCCGCCCTGCCTAAGCCCACGATGCCGGGGATGTTCTCCGTGCCGCCCCGCCTGCCGTTTTCTTGAATGCCGCCGTTGAGCTGGGGCACCAGGCGCAGTTTATTGCGAAAATACAAGGCCCCGATCCCTTTGGGCGCTCCCAGAGCCGCCCCCGAAATAGTTAACAAATCGACGCCCAGCTCTTTTACCTCCACCGGCACCTGGCCCACGGTAGCCACGGCATCAGTATGAAAGGGAACTCCCGCCGCCCGACACACCGCCACCAGCTCTGGGATATCCTGGATCGTGCCGATCTCGTTGCTGCCGTGACCGATGGAAACCATGACCGTGGCCGGGGTGAGGGCCTGCTTAAGACGTTCCGGATCAACCCGTCCGTACTGGTCCACCGGCAGGAAGGTTACTTCAAAATCGAAAAACTTCTCCAGGAATCTGGCCGAGTTGAGCACCGAGTGATGCTCGATGCCCGAAACAATCAGGTGTCTCCCTCTCTTCAAAAAAGTAGCCTGGGCCAATCCCTTGATGGCCAGATTATTGGCTTCGGCGCCGGAGGAGGTGAAGATAATCTCACCGACTTGAGCCCCAATGAGCCGGGCCACCTTCCCCCGCTGCTCTTCCATGACCGCTTTGATTTCCGATCCAAGATCGTACACCGCCGAGGGATTGCCGAAACGTTCGACAAAGAAAGGCAGCATGGCTTCCAGGACTTCGGGGCGCACCGGCGTAGCCGCGGCGTGATCCATATAGGCTCGTTTCATGACTTTTCCTCGCAAATCTTTTTAATGTAGAGCTTATAACAATCGCCGCAGGCATCCTCACTGATGCCCAAAAATTCTTGCCCGTGTTTGGCGCACCAGGCCGGGATGTCTTCCAGGGCGCCGTCGTAGTCGGTCAAAATTTCCAACACCTGACCCGGCTCCAGGTCTTTAATTAACTCCATCGGCTCCAGGAGGTGCATGGGGCAGGCGCGATAAACCAGGTCCGCGGTGGCATCCGCCTTACATTCGGTCAAGAACCGCATTTGTTCTCTCCTTCGGGTTGGTGGAGCCATAAACCACCACTTCATTATATATTAACCAGCTATAGATTAATGTCAAGAGCGCATAACCAAAAAAATTTTTATTGGGAGTATCCGGTTGACTCCCGTACCCACTAGATGTTGTTTTTTAATTAACGACTCCATGAATGGATCTTTAATGAACTATCGACTATAACCAAAGCGATTTATTCCCTCCCCCTTGATGGGGGAGGGTTACGGTGGGGGTGGAAATGCTAACCAACAGGGATCGTTAAAAACATATCTCTACGGCCTGATAGGGACACACCGGCAGGCAGAGCTCACAGGCAATGCAGCGCTCTTGGTCGAAGGAAACGGTCATGCTGTGGGGGTCGGCCACCGCCAGCGCCTGGGTGGGACAGGGGCCGGTGCAGGCGGTGCAGTGAATACAGCGCTCCTCGTGCCAGCGCACTTCTTTGGAGAGAGGTTCCACCCCCACCCCCAATTCCGTGAGAAAGGCCACGGCCTCAGCCAACCGGTCGTTGCCGTCCCCCAACTCCAATACCATACTCCCCCATTCCTGGGGAGTGATGCGAGCCCTCAAGATGTTGACCACCAGGCCGTAATCCTTAATCAGACGGTAGGTAATGGGCTGATCGATGAGGTGGGGCGGAAAGTTTAAGACTACTTTCTTTTTCGGCATGATAATCTCCTCTCCCGGAACAATTCCCGGAAGTCATGTAAAGGTAACACCACCGGAGGCAAGGAGCTTCGCTGGCAGACGAGAAGACCGCCCCCGTCAGTTAAACTGAGGGCGCCGATCCTCCTCACCCCGCCTGGTGGCCATGTTCCGTTCAGGGCCGGTGCCATGGTTTCGATCTCTCAGGTAACCGCGTTTCGGTTCGACGGCACATAGGGCCGTTCTTTCAGGGGCTTGAAGGCGTAACCGGAATCCGGACCCGGCAGGGGCGCCAGGGGTTCGGCCAACAAGAAGCTCCCTTTCTCAATCGACTCTTTCAAAATCCGGGCGACTTCCCGGGCCCGGGCGTAGGAGGAGAGCCCGGCGGTGACCACCTTTTTACCGTTCACGGAGATCTCCCCGCTTTTCAACTGGGCCACCGTCACTTCCGCCAGGACCTCCGGTTTGCCGTTGGGGTAGGCTTCGCTGTAGTCCACCACGGGCGCGATGATGTCGCCGTCGGTGACCGCCACGAACTCCATAATTTCCTCATCCAGGATGGGGATGGGAATGCCCAACCCCACCGTCAAGGTCACGCCGTAGCCGGTGAAGGAGGCGCCCCGGAGCCATTGGGGGCTCATGTGTTTCAAATCCCCGGTGACC